>JAMONC010000323.1 GCA_027066725.1 Desulfobacterales bacterium | reverse complement strand
TATTTCAAGCTTTGTTGAAAAAGTCAAAAAAAAGACTAAAATAGAACAAAATAGATATGATGTAGAAAGATTGAAGCTTATTCCTTCAAGTATAAGACGAAGAATTTTCATTGAGATATTCAAAGATGAGGGAGTGAAAGTTTCAAGGATATCTCATCAACATATTGAAGCTATGAAAAATTTGATATTAAACAAGAAAAAAATAGGAGAAATTACTTTACCTGGAGATATAATCGCAGTAAAAAATGGAACACTTATTTATTTTAAAAGGCATCCTAGGGTTCTTAAAGATTAATGCCTTCCTCTTGAAAATAAAAAGAACTCTAATTATATGTTGCTAAATTGCCGTATACTAGGTTAAGTTATATAAAGTTATAACATAACAAATTACATCAAAATATTAATTATTGGGTTTAGATCTATGGATTCACCAGGGAGGACCCCGTTGAACAACAATTTCTATAAGAGTTTAAGCTTATGGCTAGTTATTGGCCTTGTAGCTATATTTTTATTCAATCTATTTAATAAACCTACCAAGCCAGCAGTAAATATTCCTTACTCTAGTTTTTTAACCAAAGTTGAAAAAGGTAAAGTTGCAACAGTAACTATTAATCAAGACAAAATAGATGGAACTTACTTAAATGGTAAAAAATTCCATACCGTAATACCTCAAAATGATCCTGCCTTAATCCCCCTTCTTAAGAAAAAAGGAGTAGAAATAATTGTAAAACCTAAAGAAGTAACGCCGTGGTACATGACACTTTTAATTTCTTGGTTTCCAATGCTGCTTCTTATTGCAGTATGGATATTTTTTATGCGACAAATGCAAACAGGCGGCGGTCGTGCTATGTCTTTTGGCAAAAGCAGGGCCAAGTTACTTACAGATCAAAATATAAAAGTAACATTTGACGATATTGCCGGAGTTGAAGAGGCCAAAGAAGAATTAACTGAAATTATATCATTTTTAAAAGATCCTAAAAAATTTACACGCCTTGGAGGTAGAGTACCAAAAGGTGTCTTACTTGTTGGGCCACCTGGCACAGGAAAGACTCTTCTTGCAAAAGCAATAGCAGGAGAGGCTGGGGTACCATTTTTCAGTATTAGTGGTTCTGATTTTGTAGAAATGTTTGTTGGTGTTGGAGCTTCAAGAGTAAGAGATCTATTTGTACAGGCTAAAAAACATGCTCCATGTATCATCTTTATCGATGAGATAGATGCAGTCGGTAGACATAGAGGAGCAGGTCTTGGCGGAGGCCATGATGAACGAGAACAGACTTTAAATCAACTCTTAGTTGAAATGGATGGTTTTGAGACAACTGAAGGTGTTATTGTTGTTGCAGCAACAAACCGTCCAGATGTACTTGATCCAGCACTGTTGCGTCCAGGTAGATTTGATCGTCAAGTTGTAGTGCCTGTCCCAGACTTAAGAGGAAGAGAAGAAATATTAAAGGTTCACGCTAAAAAGATACCTCTTGCTCCAGACATAGATCTAGCCCTAATTGCTAGAGGAACTCCAGGTTTTTCTGGAGCAGACCTTGAAAATTTGGTAAATGAAGCTGCTCTTTTAGCAGCTAAAAAAGATAAAGAATATGTAGATATGGAGGACTTTGAGCAAGCCAAAGATAAAGTCCTCATGGGGGCTGAACGTCGTAGCATGATTCTCTCTGATGAGGAAAAAAGAATTACTGCCTATCATGAAGCAGGCCATACCCTCGTTGCTAAACTCCTTCCCGGAACAGATCCTATCCACAAAGTAACAATTATTCCTAGAGGACGCGCCCTAGGACTAACACAACAACTACCTGTAGATGAAAGACATACCTATCCCAAAAGTTATCTATTTAATAATCTAGCTATTCTCTTAGGTGGAAGGGTTGCAGAAGAAATAGTCCTAAATGAATGCACTACAGGTGCAGGAAATGACCTTGAACGTGCAACAGATTTAGCCCGCAAGATGGTATGTGAATGGGGAATGAGTGATACCCTTGGACCTGTTACTTTTGGCAAAAGAGAAGAACATATCTTCTTGGGTAGAGAAATCGCACAGCATAAAGACTATAGTGAAGACACTGCTATAAAAATAGATCAAGAAGTAAGAAGAATTGTTACTGATGCTTATGAAAGAGCTAAAAATTTACTTTCTGAGCATATAAATTGTCTTCATGATATAGCTCAAGCGCTTCTTGAGAAAGAATCCTTAGATTCTAAGGCAATAGATGAAATACTACAAAGATGCCGTAAAAACACAGGAACAAACTTTAGCCCCCAAACACAAGGAGCAGGGACAGTTTAGTAAAAAGGGATGTTTGCCCCCTCCAATAAGAGTAAGGGATAGTATATTTAATTGGAGCCGTACTTATGTAATGGGGATATTAAACATAACCCCTGATTCTTTCTCTGATGGAGGCAAATTCTTAGATAAAGATTCTGCCCTGTATCAAGCAGAGACCCTTATAACTGAAGGTGCTGATATCTTAGATATCGGTGGGGAATCAAGCCGTCCTTTTTCTGAACCTGTGCCTGTAGATGAAGAATTAAATAGAGTAATCCCTATAATAAAAGCAATAAGATCAAGATTTAATATTCCTATTTCTATAGATACTACAAAACATCAAGTTGCTAAAGCTGCTCTTGATGAAGGAGCTGATATTATAAATGACATAAGTGCTCTTCGTTTTGATGATAAAATGGTAAAAGTTGCAGCTACCTATGGTGTCCCTGTCATACTAATGCATATGAAAGGAACACCAAAGGATATGCAAATAAATCCTGTATATAAAGATGTAGTTAAAGAAGTAACAGAATTTTTAAAACAAAGATTAGAATTTGCATACAGTAATGGTATAAAACTAGAAAATATAATATTAGATCCTGGAATAGGTTTTGGGAAAAGTTTTGACCACAACCTTGAGTTAATTAATAAATTAAACGAAATAGTATCTATAGGCCAACCAGTTTTAATTGGTGCCTCAAGAAAGGCTTTTATTGGAGCAATAACAGGTATTAAAGAACCTGAAAAAAGAGATATTCCAACATTGGCTGTAACTTCTGTATGTGCTTTAAAAGGAGCACATATTATGAGAGTACACAAGGTAGGTATAACCTGCCAGGTACTTAAAGTAGTTGATGCAATAAAAAGGGTAGGTGTTTAGAAGAGTTTTTGAAATCGTTTTTTACAGATGTAACACTCCTGGTTGCATATAAATGATACATAATTGGCTTACTTATATTCCTGCTCTTAGATGGCAGGATATATTAGACATTTTATGTGTTGCATATATTATCTATCGGGTGATGCTTCTCATCCGAGGCACCCGTGCTGTGCAAATGGCAGCAGGACTTGCTGTCATTATAGTTGTCTACTTTGTTGCAGGTGTTATTCAACTCTATACTCTTCACTGGTTGCTTGGTACTGTACTAAGCTCAATATTTCTCTTAATTGTTATAGTATTTCAAGATGATATTAGACGGGTCTTGACTCAAATGGGACAAACCCCATTTTTAAAAGTAAGGGTTAAGACCTTTCAAGCCTTAGAAGAAGTAGCAAAAGCTGCATCAAGTCTGTCTGAATCTCAAACAGGGGCTTTAATTGTTTTAGAACGAGATGTGGGGCTTGCTGATTATTTAGAAACAGGTGTTGAGATAGATGCAAAGGTTAGTAGAGAACTTCTGTGCACTATATTTTACAAAACTACTCCTTTACATGATGGAGCTGTAGTAATACAAAAAGGAAGGCTTGCTGCTGCAGGTTGTGTTCTGCCTTTAACTACAAATCCTAATGTAAGTAGAAGACTTGGTACAAGACATAGAGCTGCTATAGGGATAACAGAACATACAGATGCAGTTTCTGTAATAGTATCAGAAGAAACAGGAAGTATATCTGTAGCAATAGCAGGTAAAATAACTAGAGATATTGACCCTGGTACGCTTAGGCGAATATTGCACAATAGCTTTGCACCAGAAGAAAATGATCGTCCTTGGTGGAAGAGAAGATTTCATAACCAATAGATATGAAAATTAGAGAGATTATAACAAGGAATTGGGGACTAAAGATACTTTCCTTAGCATTTGCTATAATGCTTTGGTTTTTTGTAGTTGGAGAAGAAAAAGCGGAAGTAGGAATTACTCTCCCCTTAGTAATAGTAAATGTCCCTCCTAATCTTGTAATCGCAAATGACTACCCTCCTTTTATAAAAGTGAGGGTATATGGACCAAGGAGCATGGTAAGAGCGCTGGCATCTCAAAGACCATCAAAGGTGATAGACTTAAAAGATGCAACACCAGGTGTGAAAATAATAAAACTCTCAGCTAATAATCTACCAATCCCTAGTAGTATTAGGATAATACGAATTCAACCTAACATTATAAAATTAGTACTATCTCCTATTATAACAAAAATATTACCAGTCAAGCCCGTAATTGTAGGACATCCAGCTAAAGGATATAAAATAGAAAGTATAAAAGTAATTCCTAATAAAGTAGCAGTTTCAGGTCCTAAAAATGAACTTAAGAAATTAAAATATATAAAAACTATGTCAATTAATATAAATAATGCGTATACTACTATTACCAATAGAGTAGAACTAAATTTAGACAAATTACATTGTGATATATCTGAAAATGAAAGAGAAGTAACAGTTATAATAAAAATAAGTCCTAAGATAACAACCCTAAAATTATCTCATGTACCAGTTATGGTAATTCCGCCTATTTCAAGTATAAATTTTTGGCCAGATATTATCTCTGTAATACTCGAAGGGCCAATTAATAGGCTTAACAGCCTTAACATAAATACAGTTAAAGCAATAATTCCTGCTAATACTATTCATGCAGGGGAACAATATGTAGTACCCCTTGTTAAAGTACCAAAAGGAATAATAGTTAAAAAAATAACACCTGATAAAATTAAGATTAATATAAAAAACAAACTATTAATCAGAAAAAAATAAGGATGGAAATATGAGTAGGAAGTTATTTGGCACAGATGGTATTAGAGGTATAGCAAATGAACAGCCAATGACTACAGAAATAGCTATGAAAATTGGGCAAGCTGTAGCATACTTATTTAAAAGCCAAAATGATAAAAATAAACCTCATAAAATCCTTATAGGAAAAGACACCAGGCTATCTGGGTATATGTTTGAAACTGCCTTATCTGCTGGGCTTTGTTCAATGGGTGCTCAAGTCCTTTTGGTTGGCCCTATGCCCACACCTGCTATTGCGTTCTTAACATCTAGTATGAGAGCTGATGCTGGAGTAGTTATATCAGCATCTCATAATCCTTTTGAATATAATGGAATAAAAATATTCTCTGCTGATGGATTTAAATTACCAGATGAAGTTGAAGAAAAGATAGAAAAACTTGCACTTAAAGAGATATCTAATATTAATCTGCCTACTCATGATAAAGTTGGAAAGGCTTTTAGAATAGATGATGCTCCAGGCAGATATATTGTCTTCCTTAAAAATACCTTCCCTCAAGCACTCACACTTGATGGGATAAAGATTGTTCTAGATTGTGCAAATGGTGCTGCATATAAAGTAGCTCCTTTAGTATTTGAAGAACTTGGTGCCAATGTAATTACTTATGGTACAAAACCAAATGGCATCAATATAAATGATGGCTGTGGTGCCCTTCATCCAGAACTTATACAAAAAGCTGTAAGAGAACATGGTGCGGATATAGGCATTGCACTTGATGGAGATGCAGATAGAGTGATTGTTGTTGATGAAAATGGATATGTAGTAGATGGCGACCATATAATGGCAATCTGTGCAAAAAATATGATCGAACAACAAAAACTTAATAGAAATACCCTTGTTGCAACTGTTATGAGTAATATGGGACTTGAAATTGTAATGAAAGAATTAGGGGGACAGCTCCTTCGTACAAAGGTAGGCGACAGATACGTAGTAGAAAAAATGCGTCAAGAAGGATACAATTTTGGTGGAGAACAATCAGGTCATCTTATATTTCTAGATTATATTACTACAGGAGACGGCATTTTAGCTGCTCTACAACTACTTAAAGTAATGGTAAAAACAGGAAAACCGCTTTCTGAATTAAGTAAAATTATGGAAAGCTTTCCTCAGGTACTTCATAATGTAAAAGTAAGAGAAAAAATCCCGATAGAAGATATCCCTAACTTAAAAGAAACCAAAGAAAAATTTGAAAAAGAACTAAAAGGACGCGGAAGGATTCTTATAAGGGCATCAGGGACAGAACCTGTTATAAGAATTATGGTAGAAGGAGAAAATCTTGATAAGATAACTCAAATTGCTCAAGATATAGGAGAAGTAATTGAAAAATACTGCGGTATATAATTTATACTCTTTAAAATAAAAAGGAGCTAACAAATGGCAACTTCTACAATAGATAAGAAAAAGGCTATAGATATTGCCCTTGCCCAAATAGAAAAACAGTTTGGTAAGGGCTCTATAATGAGACTTGGCGATAGAGAAGTAGAACATGTACC
>JAMONC010000322.1 GCA_027066725.1 Desulfobacterales bacterium | reverse complement strand
CACGTTATATACTCCCTAAAACAGATATGATAAGAGAACTAAGAGCAGGGTAGAGAATTATTATCTTCTCCCACTTCCTTTAAATTTGGCATCTCGTACCATTTTTACAAGCTCTTTTGATATCTGCCATTTATTTAAAGGGCTTATAATATAGAGTCCATCTATCCATGAGGCTATTTTATTTATTAGATCTCTTGTAATATCCAGTGCAACAGCTCTTTGATCTTCTACCTTTTCATATTGCCATAGTTTTTTTCTAATCCATTCAGGAACATTAATGCCAGGGACTTCATTGTGCAAAAATTCTGCATTTCTAGCAGAAATTAAAGGGAATATGCCTGGGAATATTAATAGTCCTAAATCTTTTGTAAGTTCATACATTGATTCAACTTCGTTAGGATCAAAAAGTGGCTGAGTCATTACAAAGTGTGCACCAAGAGAGGCCTTTTTTTCAAGTCTAGAAAGCTGCATTCTTGGTCTTGATGCAATATAGCTATAGGCTACTCCAATAGATATATTAGTCTTCTTTTTCATTGGCCTTCCAGCAAAATTAAAGCCTTGGTTATACATCGATATCATCTTAACAAGGCCAAAAGAGTCAGTGTCAAATACTCCACTTACACCTGGTTGATCAGATGAGCTGGCAGGATCTCCTGTAATTGCAAGTATTGCATCTATCCCTAGAAAATGTGCAGCCATAATTTGGGCTTGAAGTCCTAATATATTTCTATCCCTACAAGTAAGGTGTATTACAGTGTGTAGTCCGATTTCTGTTTTTATTTTATGAGCTATAGATAGATTGTCTGCTCTTAATATTGCAAGCGGGTGTTCTGCAAGAGTTATTGCGTCAACCCCAGAATCTTTTAGCTCTTTTGCACCGTTTATTACGTTTGATATATCAAGATGTGGTGGAGGATCTAACTCAACAAGTATTGGTATTAACTCTTGTTTTTTAAAATCTTCTAACATTGCCCCCTTACTAGGGATCACCTCTTCTTGATTTTCTTCTTCTATGTGTGTGATATCAGGAATTGGTATAACTACCTTTACCTTTTTTATATGTAATATTTGTCTAAATTCATGAATATGAGCAGGGGTTGTACCACAGCAGCCTCCCACAAGTTTTGCTCCGAGTTTTATCATCTGAGAAAGAGCCTGTGCCATATAAGCAGGTTGAGCAGAGTAAACTGTTCTACCACCTATTATTTCTGGAAGTCCAGCATTTGGATATGCTGAAAAAGGAACCTCTTCTTTTAAAGAAGACATGTCTTTTATTGCTGTAAGCATTGCGGTAACACCACGACCACAGTTAGAACCTATTACGTCAGCACCAGCCTCTATTGCCTTTTCTCCAAACTCTTTTGCCCTTATTCCATTTGCAGTTCTTCCTCTTGAAGGGAATACCATATGAGCAACAACAGGAATATTTGGAGCTATACTTTTTGATATCCTTATTGCAAGAAGTATTTCTTCTAACTGAGTAAAAGTATCAAACATTATGAGATCAACATTGCCATCTATTAATGCCTTTATTTGCTCTTCAAATGCTTCTTTAATAAGGGGAAGGATATCTTCTTTATTTTCTTCTGTAATAGTTTCTCCTGTGGGGCCAATAGAGCCTGCTACGTATACATCATGGCCTGCTGCCTTTTTAGCAATAGCTGCTCCTGCTAAGTTAATTTCTCTGGTGTGTTCATCTAGTCCAACCTTACCAAGTTTGATTCTATTGGCACCAAATGTATTTGTTTCTATTACATCTGAGCCAGCACGGACATATTCTTCGTGAATGGTAAAAATCAAATGAGGTTCTGTAAGATTTAAGAAATCGGTATTTTGTTTTATATCTATTCCCTTTTCATATATGTATGTTCCAATAGCTCCATCACCTAAGAGCACCTTTTGATATATCTGTTCTAAAAAAGGCTTCTTTTCACCTTGCATACCTTCCCCCTTAAGCTGTTGCCAGATCCTGTCGCATTACTTTATAGATTATGGCTGCTGAATTATATTTATCTTGGCCTTTGCCCGTTGAATATTAAGCCAAGAATTAAATACCTCTAATTGCTTATCCTGAAGAATAGCCTTTTTGATAATATCTTTTTCTTTTTTATAATCTTTCATATCGGCAGGTTTTTGTCCTACAAAAGAAAGTATATATATACCTGTTTGGTCAATAATTATATGGGAGACCATAGGTGTTTGTTGACTTAATTCTAAACCAATTTCTACCACCTTAGGTGGCAATGTACCGTTTGCTGTTAAATCACTCCGTTTAAAATATCCTGTCTCTTTGACTTTTACTTTAAATGTTTTAGCTGCCTTTTCTAACCCTTCTTTTTGAGCTAGTTTCAAAAGTTTTTGAGCCTCTTCTTTGCAAAGATTAAAAGCATCTGTTTCAATAACATCCTGTCTTACCTTGTCTTTCACATCTTTAAAAGCAGGTACATAGGGGGCTCTTTTTGCTATAACTTGAGCAATCAATACCCCGCCACGTACTTTTAAAAGCGAGCTTAGCTCTCCTTGTCCAAGAGCAAATAGCTGTCTTATAGCTTCACTGTCTCCAATGAGGAAACTAGGTGGATTCTGTTTATCAAAAAAGTTAGTTCTTTTAAGTGTTACATTATTCCTTTTTTCATAAGCTTTAAGACTTCCAAGCTGTAGTATTTGATCATATGCATTTTGTGCAGCTTTAAAGGCTAATCCTTCTGCCCTTTTTATTTTTAATATCTTTTCTATTTCATCTTTTACCTTAGAAAGGGGGGTAACTTTTTTAGGTATTATCTTTGTTACTTCAACTATATGGAGTCCAAATCTAGTTCTTACTGGTCCACCTATTTCGCCAGGTTTAAGAGAAAATACAAGTTTATCAAAGGTTGGTACAGTTTGTCCTCTTTCTACAAAACCAAGATCCCCACCTTTTGAGGCAGTTAATTTATCTTGGGAATATTTTTTTGCTAATTCAGTAAAACTTGCTCCTTTTTTAAGTTCAGATATAATTTTATTTGCCTTTTCATAGATTTTATTTAGCTGTTTTAGGCTAGCATTAGGTGGTATTTTAAGAAGAATATGTCTTACCCTTCTTTTTTCTGGAGTAGTATATTGAGAAAGGTGTGATTTATAATATTCCTCAATGTCTTTTTTAGTAATTTTTACCTGTTTTTCAAAATCCTTTATAGGGAATAATAAATAGGCAATTTTTATCTGAGGAGCTGTCATATAATCTTTAGAGTGAGAATTATACCAATTTTTAAGCTCTTTTAGTGTAGGTTTGACCTTTTTAATAAAATCCTGAGGGTGAAATACTACATATTTTAGATCAATTTGCTGGTTTTTATATTTATAAAAGTCCAAGATTTCATCTTCTGGTACACTTAAACTGGATAACAATAGAGTTTTTAGTTTGTTTTCTAAAAGAGATTCTCTAACTTGTGATTCAAATTGTTCAGGTGTTAGATTGGCATTTGCAAGGATTTGTTTATATAGTCTTAAGCTAAACTTACCTCCTAATTGGAAGGCCGGAATATGTAGGATTGCTTGCCTAATTTCTTCTTTAGTTACTATCAATCCTAGGTTATGTGCTGCTTGTTCTATGAGTATTTGGTCTATTAGTTGATCTAATACACGCTTTTTAAGATTTATTTTTTTGATAAAGCCCTCTGGTAACTCCCCATTAAACATTCGTCTATATTGATCTAGAGTATTTTGATAGGCTATTTCATAGTCCCTAACAAGTATCTTTTCTCCATTTACTGTCGCCATTACAGCAAGTCTATTTGCTCTATAGGTACCAATACCCCAAAACACAAAAACTAAAACTACAGCACCTAAGATAATCTTTAAAAACCATGAGCCGGCATTTCGCCGGATGTAATCAAGCATACTACTGCCTCTCCTTTCTTTTTTCAGGCTATGCTAAGATTTTAGTCATTAAGATACAGATTGGCGCTATAATGTGCAATCCTGTTTGTAATAAAAAAGAAAAAATCTTATAAAAAAGCGAAGAAAATCCCCCTGGGAACAATATTATATCAAATTTTAATATTAGTCGTATGCATGTGTACCAAGTACGCAAGGGATACCGTATTTGTCTTCCACCATTTTTTTAAATTGTTCAAAATCATGATTTTTGCACATTGGTTGAGCTTTCACCATACAGTTGCTAAGATGAACTGCATCAACTTTTACATTTTTTATAACAGCACCGATATTATTAATAGTGGCTCGTCCAGGACATTGGCATTTTAAAAAGCCGACGAGTACTGGATTATCGTATTGTGCGAATTGGCCGTTTTTTTCAGCAACAGCTTTGATGCATTTATATTCTCCTGGGCAGCCATATCCAGCATCCATATAGGAACCGCAGCCAATGAGCAATATATTTGTTGCCATATTAATATCCTCCTATATTGGGTGATTAGAAGTTCATTCTTCTGTTCCCAGGGGGAAACAGGAAGATGTATTTTAGATAATTTAAACCTTTTTATAAAAATTAGGCAATAGTTATTGAAGCTAAATTACAACTAAATATATAATTAAAAAGCTGATTATCTTGCACTTTTAGTATTGCTTTTATTCTTTTAGGTTATGTAATATAATTAAATAGGTTCTTTAGGTCTGTTTGGATATAACGGATAATATTTATTTATTTTCAAGGAATGGAAGATCAATTTTATTTAGATATAATTCCTAAGATATTGATAGTTGATGATGAAGAGGCAACTTGTCGTCTTTTATCTGAAGCACTATCTGGTATAAGTTGTGAGGTTCTTTCAACCACAAGTGCCCAAAACGCTTTAGATGTTGCACAAGATTGGCTTCCTGATATTGCCCTTTTAGATATTCACATGCCAGAAATGGATGGTTTTGTCCTTGCCAGGAAACTAAAAGAAATTCTACCTGAAATAGGTATTATTTTAGTAAGTGGTTATGGTAATTTTGAAAATGCTATAAAGGCTATAAAGGTTGGTGCTGAGGACTTTATTGAAAAACCTGTTAAGTTAGATGAGCTAACCTTTAGTGTAAAACAGACTCTAGATAAAATTAAATTAAGACAAGAGGTAAAAGAAAAAACAGAGCTTTTAAGACAATCTGAAGAAAAATATAGAATTTTGGTTGAGAATACAACAGATGGGGTTGCCCTTTTTTATAAAGGAAAGATTCTTTTTCAAAATAAGGCTTTTGCAAATCTATTAGGTCTTGATTCTATGACACTTAAGAAAAAAGATCTTGCAGACCTTCTTCATCCAGATGATAGGGCAAAGGCAATTTCAGATATTACAAAGGTATTAAAAGGTGAATCTGTTGGACCTGTACGTTATAGATTTAGAAAGAGTAATGGAAACTATTGTTGGATGTCTGTAAATAGCACCTGTATAACCTACAGGGGAAGAAGGACTATTTTATCTACTTTTCGTGATATTACTCCTCTTGTTGAGATGGAAACAATAAGAAAAGATATGGAGAGAATGCTTCGTCATGATATGAAATCTCATTTAGTAGGTATTATTGGACTTGCAAAAAGGCTTTTGGATAAGACCTCGTTAGATGAAAAACAAAAAAGATACTGTAGTAGTATCTTACGAAGTGGCCATCAACTTCAAAAGATGGTTGATACATATTTAGATGTTTCTAGGTTAGAAGATGGCTCTTTTAAGCCTCAACAAGATACATTTAACTTACTTGACATAATAGCTCAGGCAAGAAGGACTTTAAGAAGCCTTGCTGATGAAAAAAATGTAGATATCATTATTATTTTTAATCATAGTCTTTATTCTACAGAACAAAATCTTCCATTTGTGGGGGATAAGATATATCTACAAAATGCAATAAATAATCTATTAAAAAATGCTATTGAGGCCTCTCCTAAAAATAGAAATGTAAAGATAAAGGTTTTAACAAAAGAAGATCATATCCAGGTTTCTATACATAATTGGGGTGAAGTACCTCAAGAGATAAGGCATTGTTTTTTTAAAAAATACGCTACTTGCGGCAAGAAAAATGGTACAGGACTTGGCACTTATATGGCACACCTTGTTGTTACAAGCCATGGAGGAGAAATCAGTTTTTCCTCATCAAAGGATGAAGGAACAACCATTACAATGGAGTTTCCTTACTCAAGATGTAAACCACAATGCTTAGCCCCAAATTGATCTTTTTACAGTTCCAAGGTTTGCCCCCATTTTTCACTAAAAGCTAATTCCTTAATATCTTTTCTACCTGGTCCTTTTTCCGGTATTTTTGCTGGATAACCAATAGGTAAAATACCCACAACCCTTATTTCATCTGGTATATTAAGGAGTTTTTTGACTTTATCCTCGTAAAATACTCCCACAAAAACTGTACCAAGACCGAGTCCATGCGCAGCTAACATAATATTTTGTGCGCATATTCCTACATCTGTCATATAATATTTTTGATTCCACATATCTCCTGATGCCTTGGGATCTGCACACAACACAATAACTACAGGAGCTTGTTCTATTCCTTTTTGAGCAGGATTTGTTTTGTATCCTCTTGGAGCAAA
>JAMONC010000321.1 GCA_027066725.1 Desulfobacterales bacterium | reverse complement strand
CGCTTTTATTGTTAAGCTAAATAATACATTAAGTAATATCTTACAAATAACTTATGTTGGTGGCAGTAATGAGGATTGGGCAAAATGTGTCACTGTAGATAGTAATGGTAATGTATATATGGCAGGGTGGACATGTTCATATAATTTCCCTATAACCCTAAATTCTTATGATCCAACTTATAATGGTACAGGATATTTAGCAGATGCATTTGTATCAAAATTAGATGCAAATTTATCAGATCCAATTAGAGAATATCCTACCTTAAAGAGTCAAAATAATGAAACAGAAAGTAACTCTGGAGGCGGTGGAGGATGTTCTATAAACAATGACCAAAGCTTTTCTCCAACTTTATTGTTAATGATTATTATCCCGGCAATAATGATATATAAAAGAGAAAAGAAAGCTATAAAAACAACAAGAAATGTCTAATTTTCTTGACAATTAAGTATCCAATATTTAATATAAGCCCGCAAGATTTATGCGGGTGTAGCTCAGTTGGTAGAGCACAAGCTTCCCAAGCTTGGGGTCGCGGGTTCGAATCCCGTCGCCCGCTCCAGATCCCTTTTTGAGGTTTGTGCCTGAGTCGTCTTTTTGACGCTAAGGGCCTTACTTCAATTAGTGGAATAAAGACTTTCATCTCTAATACCTATTTTGTGGTATTAGAGAAAAGTAAATATTTCTACTAATTTGAAGTGGGCCTAGCCCACTTTTTTGTTTGGTAGATTGCTTGTGTATTAGTTATGAGTAAGGAACTAACTATAGAACAAAAAATTGCAAAAGAAGTCCAGAAATTAACTGAACCTATTGTTACTGCCTCTGGGATGGAACTTGTAGATGTAGAATTTAGAAGAGAGGCAGTAGGAATGGTACTACGTCTTACAATAGATAAAGAAGGTGGAGTAAGTATAGACGATTGTGCTTATATAAGTAGACTTGTAAGTGATCTTTTAGATGCAAAAGATCTTATAGAGAACAAATATCACTTAGAAGTTTCGTCACCAGGGATAAATCGAATATTAAAAAGGCCTAAAGACTTTGAAAGATTTTCTGGCCAAAAGGTGTATATTACTACAAAAGAACTTATTAATGGAAGAAGAAGATTTAAAGGAACCCTTAAATCTATATTAAATAAAAAAATCATCCAAGTAGCAATTGGATCACGGCTATATGATATACCTATTGAATTAATTCATAAAGCAAGACTGGATATTTTATAAAAAGATGATGGGAATATAAAATGGCTACAGAGTTAAAACGTATAATAGACCAAGTTAGTAAAGAAAAGGGATTAGATAAACAAATACTAATAGAAGCTATAGAAGAGGCAATTAAATCCGCAGTTAAAAAACGTTTTGGACCTAAATTAGAATTAGAAGTGAATTTCAATGACATTACAGGAGAGTTAGAAGTCTATCAATATAGGACTGTAGTAGAAAAGGTTACAGATCCAGATACAGAAATCTCTCTTGAAGAAGCAAAGGAGCTGGATCCCGAATCAGAACTAGGAGATAGACTTGGAACTCAAATGGATATAAGTTCCTTAGGAAGAATTGCTGCTCAATCTGCTAGACAAGTTATTATACAAAGAATGAAAACAGCTGAACGTGATGTAATATATGAAGAATTCAAAGGACGTGAAGGCGAAGTTGTAAATGGTACTGTATTAAGATTTGAGAGAGGAAATGTAATAATAAACTTGGGAAGAACAGAGGCGATTCTTCCAACAGACGAACAGATTCCAACAGAAACTTATAGAAGAGGAGAAAGACTAAGGGCTTTAATTATAGAAGTTAAAAAATCCTCAAGAGATCCACAAATAGTACTATCTAGAACACATCCTGATTTCTTAGTAAAACTTTTTGAATTAGAGGTTCCTGAAATAGCAGAAGGTATTGTTAAAATTATAGATGTAGCAAGAGAACCAGGAAGTCGTTCTAAAATATCTGTTTCTTCTACTGATGCAGATGTTGATCCGGTAGGAGCTTGTGTAGGTATAAGAGGATCTAGAGTACAAGCTGTAGTACAAGAGCTTAGAGGAGAAAAGATAGATATTGTTCCATATCATCCAGATCCTGCTAAATATGTACAAAATGCACTATCTCCTGCTGAATGTTCAAAGGTATTAATATATGAAGATGAAAATGAAAAGTCATTAGAAGTGATTGTACCTGATGATCAACTTTCTT
Source organism: Desulfobacterales bacterium (assembly GCA_027066725.1). Classification (GTDB taxonomy): domain Bacteria; phylum Desulfobacterota; class Dissulfuribacteria; order Dissulfuribacterales; family JAMONC01; genus JAMONC01. Next base: position 4,365 of record JAMONC010000321.1, on the reverse strand, counting down.
TAGCAATTGGTAAACAAGGGCAAAACGTACGACTTGCTGCTAGACTTATGAAGTGGGATATAGATGTTAAAAGTGAGACTAGATATGCTCATCTTCAAGACGAAAACTATAGAAAATTACTAGAAATTCCAGGTATGACAGAAAATATCGCTGATAAAATATTTGATGCAGGTGTAACCACACCTAATGATCTAGCTGAGGCTGATCCTATCAAATTATCTAATGATGCTAAAGTAAGTCAAACTATTATAAAAGAACTAATAGATGCTGCTAAAAATTATATAGAAGAACAAGGACAAAAAGACAAAGAATTTAAGCAAGACGATAACCAAACAGATAATAGATAGATACTATACAAGTTAACTGATGCCTAAAAAAAGGCATATACCATATAGAACATGTATAGCATGTGGTAGAAAGGCTCCTAAAACGAGTTTAATTAGAATAGGTATAAAAGATAATAATGTAGTATGGGACATAAAACAGAGTTTACCTGGTAGAGGAGCTTACTGTTGCAATAATTATGAGTGTATAACTTATGTAAAAAATAACAAAAAGTATTGTATTAACAGGGCACTTCGTAATAAATTTAAAGAAATAAAATTGGACGAAGGCCTAAAATAGAAATCAAGAAATAGGAAAATTTTTAAGGGATTAGCATGCAAAAAAAGAGAGTACATGAGCTAGCTAAAGAATTGGGGCTAGCAAGCAAAGAACTAGAAACAAAAATAAAGGAATGGGGTTATAACATAAAAAATTACATGAGTACTCTTGAAGAAAGTGAAGTCGAAGAAATACGTAAGCGACTTCAAAAAGAAACAGAGGAGAAAAATATAAAAGTAAAACGTAAAAAGGTAGCTTCTCCTCCTAAGATAAAAAGAAAACATAAAATTATAAGGATAAAAATTAAACGTCCTGCTAATAAGACTGTTAAAAAAGAAACTGAAAAAATACCTAACATAGAAGAAAAAATTATCACTGAAAAAGATTTACGAGTTCATCAGCAACCTGATGACAAATACGAGGAAAAAGTTAAAAAGACAGAAAAAATAAGTGAAAAACTAACTAAAGAACAAAAAATCACGCCATCAAAAGCTAAAATTATCTCTAAACCACTACAAGAAGAAGTAAAAACTTTGGAAAAAGTTGAAGAAATATCTGAAGAAATAAAAAAAGCCAAAGAAGTCCCTGAATCCCCTAAAGATACTTCAGTAGAAAAGGGGAAATTAATAAAATTAGAGACTAAAAAAGTCCCTAAAGAAGCTACAAAACCAGAAAAAAAAGAAGCTAAAGATATAACAATTAAAGAATCTAAAGTAGAAACCTCAAAAATAGAAAAAGATAAAGTTGATAAAAAAACAACTAAAAAAGAAGAAACTAAACAGCCCATTAAGGTAGCTAAAAAGGAAACAAAAAAAGAAAAATTCAAAAAACGTAGACGCAAGAAAAAACAAAAATTCCAAGAGAAAAAACCTTTAGTAAGGGTAGTAGGTAGAACTGAGCTTAATAAGCAACCCTCTAAACCAGTACAAGAAACTGAGCAGGAAAAGAAAAAGGATGATGTTGAGTCAAAAGTATTGGAAAATAAGACTCCACCAACACCTGAAAAAACTATAGAAATACAAACTGAAGTTACTACCTTAGATAAAAAACAGAAGAAAAAGGCAAAAAGGGTTGTGGAATTTGCTCCTGAGACATCTAAAAAGAAGGCTGCGAAAGCCAAAAAGAAGGCAAAACAAAAGCTGCGTTTAAATGATCTTGTTGCAGAGGCAGAAGAAATCAAAAAGGATGTAGAAGAAGCCTCAACAGAGGTCAAAGAGAGCTTTGTTGAACCTACAACAAAAGGTAAAAAAGAGAAAAAGGAAGTTAAAGGGGAAACAAAAGCACAAAAACCTTCTACCTTACCACCCAAAGCTTCGAAAAGAAAAATTCATATATATGAAACTATACAAGTAGGAGAACTGGCTCAAAGAATGGGAGTAAAAGTTCCAGAAGTTATAAAGAAACTTATGGAACTTGGTATAATGGCAACAGCAAATCAGTCTATAGATTATGAAGCTGCTGCCCTTGTTGCTGCTGACTTTGGCTATGAAGTTGAAAAAAGAGCGGTTGCAGAAGACCTACTTGATATGGTTGAACAAATAGAAGGTGGGGAACCTCAACCAAGACCTCCTGTTGTTACCGTAATGGGTCATGTTGATCATGGTAAGACATCTCTTTTAGATGCTATACGTAAGGCAGATGTTGCATCAAAAGAAGCTGGAGGAATTACCCAACATATTGGAGCATATACTGTAAGCCTTCCATCTGGTAAAGAAGTAGTATTCCTTGATACCCCTGGGCATGAAGCATTCACTGCAATGAGAGCAAGAGGAGCTAAGGTAACAGATATTGTTATATTAGTTGTTGCAGCAGACGATGGTGTTATGGCCCAGACAAAAGAAGCAATAGATCATGCACGTGCTGCAGGTGTACCAATCATTGTTGCAATAAACAAAATAGACAAACCTGAAGCAAATCCTGAAAGAGTAAAAAGAGAACTTGCTGAATTAGGGCTCATCCCTGAAGAATGGGGTGGAGATACAATATTTTGTGAGATATCTGCTAAGAAGAAAATAGGTATTGAAGATCTCTTAGAAATGCTTGCTCTTCAAGCAGAAGTTCTTGAACTTAAAGCAGATCCTAAGCGTCCTGCAAAAGGCAATGTTATTGAAGCAAAGCTTGATAAAGGTAGAGGGCCTGTTGCAACAGTTCTTATAAAAGAAGGGACACTTCATGTAGGAGATGCTATCGTATGTGGTCTTCATCATGGTAAAGTCCGTGCAATGATAAATGATAGAGGGAAACGCATAAAAGAAGCAGGGCCTTCTATGCCTGTTGAAATTCAAGGGCTTTCTGGAGTTCCTAATGCTGGAGATGAATTTGTAGTACTTCCCGATGAGAAAAAAGCTAGAGAAGTTGCTGAATACAGACAAAGAAAAGAAAGAGAAGCTGCTCTTGCTAAGAGTGCTAAAATAAGTCTTGATAGCATCTTTGAAAAGATGCAAGAAAGTGAATTAAAAGAGCTAAATATAGTTCTAAAAACTGATGTACAAGGCTCTCTTGAAGCTTTAAAAGAAGCTCTTAAAAAACTAAGCACCAAAGATATTAAAGTTAAAATAGTAAGGGGTGGAATAGGCGCTATATCTGAATCAGATATACTACTTGCATCTGCCTCAGATGCAATTGTGATTGGTTTCAATGTACGTCCAACTCCTCAAGCAAAATCTGTGGCTGAAAAAGAACATGTAGATGTCCGATTTTATAATGTCATATATCAAGCAATAGATGATGTCAAAAATGCTATGGTAGGGCTTCTTGAGCCTGTATATGAAGAAGAAATACTTGGTAAAGCAGAGGTACGACAAACATTTAGAGTACCTAAAGTAGGCACTGTAGCAGGTTGTTTTGTACTAGAAGGTGTTATAAAGAGAAACGCTGAGGCAAGACTTTTAAGAGATAATGTGGTGATTTATACGGGGAAAATAGCCTCGCTTAGAAGATTTAAAGATGATGTCAAAGAAGTGCAAGCAGGCTACGAATGTGGAATTGGTCTAGAAAAATTTAATGACATAAAAGTGGGCGATGTAATAGAAGCCTTTATTATGAAAGAAGTAAAACCTGTACTAGAACATACAGAAGAAGAATCAGAAGAAAAAAATGGTAATAGTTAATAAAAAGAAAGGCCTTATAGGTTACTTATGGTAGTTGGAGTTGCCCGATTAAGGGTAAGAATCCCAGAAAATAGATCTCTTAAAGGAAAAAGAAAGGTAATAAAAAGCCTTATTGGACGAGTAAATAGCAAATTTAATGTAGCGATATCCGAAGTGGACTGTCATGATCTTTGGCAAATGTCTGAAATAGGAATATCTGTAGTAGGTAATAATCAATCGGTAATTGACTCGGTATTAAATAGAACTCTTAATTTTATTGAAGCCACATGCCTTGTAGAGATCATAAATACGGACATTGAAATCATACATTTTTCATAAAAGTCATAAGGTGTTCTTAAGATATGAAACAATCTCAACGTTCTAAAAGAGTGGCAGAATTATTTAAAGCAGAGCTTGCATCAATGCTATTAAGAGAGATAAAAGACCCTCGTGTTCAAGGACTTGTAACTATCATGAGGGTAGAAATTGGAAGCGATTTGAGACTTGCAAGAGTATTTGTTGGTATTTATGGAGATGAGAAAAAAAAGAAACAGGCTATGGATGGACTAAAAAGTGCTAAGGGATATATAAGATCTCTTATAAGTAAGAGGATATATTTAAGACGATGTCCTGAAATAGAATTTAGGCTAGATGAGAGTTTTGATGCACAACA
>JAMONC010000320.1 GCA_027066725.1 Desulfobacterales bacterium | reverse complement strand
GATTATTTAAATAATAATATTATATAGATAATTAAACTAATTGAAGTTTACTAAGTATCTTACGTGCTTTATTTATAATAGCAATTAGATGATCAATAATAGTATAATGTTTACAATATATTAGTGGTTTGTCAAATACTATCTTAGTCCCCTGTGATATTATACCAATTATAAGATATTCCTTTTTACCTGAATATGATATATCTGTCTGAGTTATAAAAGTAATATATTTATTTGGAGTTAAAGATACAAATTTATTTAAGTTTTTATAATTATAAATATCTATATCACCATTTATTGTATTAAAAATGATTTTGTTTTTATCAATAGCAACTATCTTCCCTGATAATTTTGATATAACTGGAATATTTAATTTATATTTAGGGATTTCTACTTTTATAAATTCTTTGCCTGGATATTTTATCCAAGCTATTGTAAAAATAGCAATTAAAATTACAAGTATTATAGCTGGTAATCTAGCTCTAATTTTCATTGTTTACCTCCCTTACTTACTCATTAAATCTTCCTCTAGCTTTATTTAATAAATTAAGAGCAAGATTTATACCAAGAGTTGTCACAATAAAAATTACAGAATAATGAAGGGTTAACTAAAACACCGATGTCAAATAGTCGACTATTTAATATATTTATCGACAGTTACGTCGAAGAAGATAAAATAACATTTTTTATATTAAAAAGGGGGGATAGCTATAAATAGTTGTTTAGAATTTAGAACTACTGTATGGTTTTACATATAATTTGAGTTTGTATATGATTATACAATTAAGAATAAACTAGAATTAGATAGTTAATTAAATTTTGATATTTCTATATATTTATAGTTTTATCTAATAGTTATCAGATTATCCCTTTAATCAAAGGGATAACCTGATAACTTTTTATATTATCTATGTCTACCTCCTGGATGTTGTCTCATACCAACTGGCCTATGTGTATGCATAATATGAGGCCTTGTTCTATGAGATGCTCCTTTTCTTTGTCGTCTAATTAAACCTAGTCTTTCACGTACTCCTGTTGGGTCTTTGGGTAATATTTCAAGACTATTAAGTATAAACTCTTTATTTGTTTTAAGATGTCCTTTTATTCTGACAAAATTACCAATTGAAATTTTATTTATATTTTCATTGGTTAATTTTATTGTTAATATTTTAGGGGTCTGTTTTTGTGCATTATTAAAACCAAATAATCTATACCAACTAAAACCACTATTTGTATTATATATTTCTACTTGGATTTGTGTCTGTTTTTTATCTACTTTTATGACTTTGCCTATAAATTCTTTAGCAATGGAGTTATACGGATATAATAATAGACATAGAATAGCTAATAATACTGTATATAAAATATTAGGTTTCATAGTGTACTCTCCAAGTTGTTCAACTTTTTAGTTTTATCATTAATAACATGCCAAAGTTCCATTGGAGAATGATGATTTGTTTCGGCTATTTTTTTTACATTTTCTTTTATAGAGATAACTTTCCATCCTTTTTCCCTAAGTTTTTTAAGCGCTTCTTTAGGAGGGATATTAGCAAACTTACATAACTTAGCTAAAGATAGCTTTTCAGCATGAGGTATAGGGGGATGATTATCTTTAGTTTCCCAACTCTTTTTTATGGATTTTTCAAGATATACTATCTGTTTTACTGGAGGTAAGTTATATATGGTTAAAACTATTGCTAAAATAGTTATGATTGAGGCTAAAACTAAGGGAGACAATTTTTTGTAAGAAAAATAATTTAAAAAAGCTCTCCAATTAAGAGCCATATGAAAAAACATAGCAACAATAAATAAAAGAGCACTTATTATATGTATGTCAGACCATTGATCTTTATTTAACCCTAAGAGTTTCCAGTTAATCCAATATGCTATTCTACCATGAGGCATTATAAATAATACTACACCTGTTATTATAATTATTAAGGCATTAAAAAATAATATTAATCCAGCAAGTTGTCTCATAAAGTTTTTATTCATTTTAATTTACCACCTTAGCCAATATCTATTTTTTATTCTTCTGTTATAAAAATTTTTTCTTTTATATTTATAATAATGTTTTATTCTGCAATAGATAGGTCTATTTAAAAAATATTTTTTTCTATTTTTTATTATTCCTACTATTACAATTTGTTTTCTTTTATCTGGTGGTAATCTTGATGGCTCAGTTATAATTACAACTTGCCTCCCTATTATAGGGTAAGGGTAAGGTCTAAAAAGATTATAAGCTATATTTACAAAACCTATTGCGGTTTCAATGATCAGTTGTTGATTTGTTATGGCAATAATTCTACCTTTTATAGTTGAATAATAATTGTTATTAGGTATACTAACATAAAAGGGTCTAAAGCGCCCGCAACCACGCGGGCAGCGTGCCCACGTGGTTGCGGTTGTCGCTACTCCAACAAGAAGTATAAGTAATAAGCTTAGGAGTATCGACCTTATTTTCATTTTATTACCACCTCATTTTTTTCTTATTTCCTGCCCATATGGCCACCATGGTGTATCGTACGGTGATGATTGGTATGACTATGAGTTCTATTCATGTTGTGAATTCTAATTCTACGTTCCTTTCTTTGCATTGTAGTAGTCTGATTTTGCATAGCATTGGCACCATTTTGCATTTGCATCTGCATCTGTTTAGCATTTGGTCCCTTGGGCCCATTTTGTAATTGTTTAGCATTAGGTCCGTTAGGTCCGTTAGGACCATTAGGTCCATTTTGCATTTGTTGTTGCATTTGTTTCATATACTGTTGTCTTTCCTGTGGAGTCATTGCCATAAGCCTTTTCTGCCATTCCTTCATAAAGGCTTTTCGTTCTTGAACAGGCATTGTTTTTACTGTTGCCCTCATCTTTGCAAGCTGATCAGTTGTATACTGACTAAAGTCAGTCTGAGCAAAGACTGGTGTAGAGATAAGAGCAGCAGCAATAAGTGCTCCAGTGATTTTTTTAAGGTCTAAGTGTTTCATGGTTACCTCCTTTTAATTTTTATTTTTTCCTAAATTGTTTCTGTTTGTCTTTGTTTATATCCAATATGTATGCCAACAAGAAAAAACACTAAATCTTCATAAGTTAGAATTTAAGAGCTAAATTAAATCCTCGACAACTTATACCTGTCTCGACATTCATGTCGAAAAATATAGAAAAAATTCTTTAGTAATGGTAATAAGGTCCTTGCTATTTTTTATTTTTTATGACATCTTTCTTTGGGTTTTTTTTTAGTATTATTTCAATTTAGATAATATTGATAAGAACCTAGAAATATTTAGGATTTAATATGAAAGAAAAATCAACAAGATTTTCTGCTGTTTGGGAAGCTATATTTAAATTTTTAACTCATGGAGCAGGAGTCTTTATATTAATACTCCTTTTTTCTATGTTGGGAGTGTTAACTTATGTGGCTTGGCCTTCAATAAAAAAATTTGGTTTGTCTTTTTTGTGGTCTACAGCATGGAACCCTGTTACTAATCAGTTTGGTGCGTTAACCACTATAGTAGGGACCCTTGTATCAACTGCTCTTGCTATGATATTAGCAGTGCCTCTTGCCTTTGGTGTTGCTATATTTTTAACTGAATTATCTCCTACAGTCTTACGTCCTATTTTTTCGGTTGCAATAGAACTTTTAGCTGCTATTCCTTCAATAATTTATGGTATGTGGGGGCTTTTTAAACTAGCACCAATAAATGCAGATTATATACAGCCTTGGCTAAGCAAACATCTTGGCTTTTTACCTTTATTCCAAGGACCTCCAATGGGTATCGGGATGTTCACAGCAGGGATTGTTTTAGCTATTATGATATTGCCTTTTATGTCATCTGTAATGAAAGATGTTTTTGAAATGACCCCAAAAGTATTAAAGGAATCGGCTTATGGATTAGGGGCTACTACTTGGGAAGTAGTTTGGCAGGTAGTGTTACCATATGGAAAAAGGGGGGTAGTGGGAGGGCTTTTTTTAGGGTTAGGCCGTGCCCTTGGCGAAACCATGGCAGTCACTTTTGTTATTGGAAATGCTCATCAGCTTTCATGGTCGCTTTTTATGCCATCTAATACAATAGCATCTACTCTTGCAAATGAATTTACAGAGGCTTCAAGTCCTATTTATCTAGCAGCACTTGTAGAACTTGGTCTCGTATTATTTTTGATAACATTTATTGTCCTTGGTCTTGCCCAATGGTGGTTAAATAGATCTGTGCCTAAGGAGGCAAGATAAGTGAGACCAAGATCTCAGGGTACTAGGAAGGTTATTAATTTTTTATCTCTTTTAGCATCAGGATGTGCCGCTTTAATAGGCATTGCTTTTTTAATATGGATACTTTGGGATGTAATAGCTCAAGGAATTTCTGCTATAAACTGGCAATTTTTTACTCAACTACCAGCTCCCCCTGGTATTAAAGGAGGAGGGCTTGCCAATGCAATATTGGGTACCATTATAATTACTATTATTGCTACAGTATTAGGAGTGCCAATTGGAATATTAGCAGGAACATATCTTTCAGAGTTTGGTTCAGGAAGGCTTGCTGCAACAGTAAGATTTTTATCAGACATATTTGTAAGTGCTCCATCTATTGTAATAGGTGTGTTTGTATATGCTATTTTAGTTCTTCCCATGCATAGTTTTTCTGGACTTGCTGGTGGAGTATCTTTAGCTATTATTATGATACCTGTTGTAACTCGTACTACAGAGGAAATGCTAAGGCTCGTCCCAAACCAAATGAGAGAAGCTGCCCTTGCACTTGGGGCACCTTACTGGCACATGGTGTGGAATGTAGCATATAGAAGCGCTAGAGCTGGAATGTTAACAGGTATATTATTAGCTATTGCTCGTGTAGCAGGTGAGACTGCCCCTCTTTTATTTACTGCATTAAATAGTCCTTATTGGCCTCAGGGGCTTACAAAACCTATGGCAAATTTAACTGTTACCATATTTAATTACGCCATGTCTCCGTATTCTGACTGGCAAGCCAAGGCATGGGGAGGAGCACTTGTAATTACAATTGGGGTACTGGCTGCAAATATATTTGCACGTGTATTTATAAGATCAAAGAAAAATAAGGGGTAAAGATGTCCCGATTTTTACCAGAAGGTTTAAATGCCAAAATAGAAGTTAAAAATCTAAACTTTTTTTATGGTAAGGTACAAGCCCTTTTTGACAACAATATTGATATTGCTGAAAAAAGGGTTACAGCATTTATTGGTCCTTCAGGTTGTGGCAAATCGACTCACATAAGAACCTATAATCGAATGTACTCTCTGTATAAAGATCACAGGGCAGAGGGAGAAATCCTTCTTGATGGGAAAAATATATTAGCAGATGATGTTGATTTAATCGATCTTAGATCAAGAGTTGGTATGGTTTTTCAAAAACCAACTCCATTTCCAATGTCTATTTTTGATAATGTTGCTTATGGATTAAGACTGAAAGGGCGTTTTAGTAAATCTGAATTAGAAGATAGGGTAGAACAAGCCCTAAAGGATGCAGCTCTATGGGATGAGGTAAAAGATAGTCTTCATTCATTGGGGACAGCTCTTTCTGGTGGACAGCAACAAAGGCTTTGCATTGCAAGGGCAATTGCGGTTGAGCCTGAGGTTATTCTTATGGATGAGCCATGTTCTGCACTTGACCCTGTAGCTACTTATAAAATAGAAGATTTACTTACTAGACTTAAAGAACGTTTTACCATAGTAATAGTTACACATAATATGCAACAAGCAGCAAGGGTGTCTGATTTTACAGCATTTTTTTATCTTGGTAGATGTGTTGAATTTGGCCCAACAGACGAACTTTTTACAAAGCCAAAGAAAAAAGAGACAGAAGATTATATTACAGGAAGATTTGGCTAGTGATAATAGTTGGAGGCAGATATGGCAAAGGCAAGGCGGAGCTATTACGATATATTCTCTAAATTTTATGATAAAATAATTGAGATGCATTCAAAAGATCCTCAAGGGAGATTAAGACGCGCCCTTGCAAAACGCACAGAGGTAAAGGAAGGGGATTTTGTTCTTGACCTATGTACAGGTACAGGGGCAGTACTTAGTGCTCTTTCTGAGCGAGTTGGAGAGAAAGGGCTTGTTGTAGGACTTGATTTTTCAGCAGGTATGCTTTCAAAGGCTAAAGAAAAGATAATAAAAAAAGGACTTAAAAATGTAGTATTAGTTCAAGCGGAAGCAAATAGACTTCCATTTAAGGAAAATACATTTAAAGCAGTTACATGCTCTCATGCCTTTTATGAACTTAAGGGAGATGTAAGAAGAGAGAGTTTTAATGAAATAAAAAGGGTTCTTTTGCCAGATGGTAAATTTTGCATGATGGAACACGAGTTGCCTAAGTCAGGTTTTATAAGATTTTTATTTTATATAAGAATGCTTGTTGCAGGAGGTCTTGGATTTAAAAAGGCATTAGAGGAAGAACCCCAACTTTTTGCTAAGCATTTTTCTGATGTTAAGAAAGAGATACTTCCTGGAGGAAATACAAAGGTAATTTGTGGATCTAATCCAATCTTATCTTAAAATTTCTGTTTTTTTAAACCCTTAAAAGAGTATCATCATGTTATTGTTTCGTTGTTCTGCATGT
>JAMONC010000319.1 GCA_027066725.1 Desulfobacterales bacterium | reverse complement strand
TGTTACTTCATCAGTAGAAAGAATTGTCTGAACGTCCTTAACTTTATTTTCAGATAAGTCAATTGCGTTTAAAAGTATCTCTACATCGGTGTCGTTTAATTTTCTCCAGGCCCTTGTAGCTGATCCAATGGCTTGGGTCTCCGTCTTATCCCTTGGGAATTTGATTCCTAAAGATAGCTTTTCTGCAAGGGGCTTATTGAATAGTAATGGTCTTTTCAAAATTCTTGAAGTAATTGGATCACCAGACAATATTACATTATCTTCATTTGGAGAAATTTTGTCTGACATTAGGTCTATAAGGTGAGGATTTTTATATTTTGCAGTAATATTTCTATCCTTAACCGCTTCAACAGTATTCATAACACGCTCGACAACATAATAAGCAGTGATATACTTTTCCCCATTTATACTGGTATGGAAAAATACATAATCACCCTTTCTTAGATCTTTTTTTAACTTTTTTGCTCTTATACCACCATCCCCGTATGTAAATTCTTCAAAAAGTGGATCAGGATGGTTATATAAATACACATAAGGAATTAATAAATTCATGTCTTTATCATTTTTATATTATTATAACTAGTCTGTAGAAAAACTATCATTAGCAGGCTATACCTATCCCCGATGTTTTTACATTATTAATTGATATATAATTAATCAATCTTATCCTAACCAAATTCTATCCCTATCATAGGGGACAAGTTTAGGCGACTTGTTCAGTCTTTTCTTTTGAAGAAATATCCATTTCTTGATATGAAAATTCACGCAATCCTGCTTTATCTTTTGCATGTTCAATAGTCATATTTACTAGATTACCGTCTTGATCCAAATCAATATAAATGTCTTCACTAATTTCTTTTGTTTCAAACACCTCTTTATCAGTAAATTCTATTAAAGCTGTATCGGTATCTGGAAAATATTTAATTTTCATCTTTTAATCCTCCTTAAAAGACCTATCAAAAAAAGCATTATGTACTGTTTCTCCATCTTCTAATAAAATTACTCTCAGATATTTATCCACTTCTGAAATCTTTGCCCATTTTATCAACTATGGATAAATCTGACTCATTATCAATTAAGTAATTTAGAGTATATTCATGTTAAAACAGTACAATAAGGGATATTGTTATTTTTAGCAATTTCAGAAATAGAACAAGAACTATTAAAGATTTGTTTAAGGATACTTTGTTTAATAAAATTAGGATACCCTTTAGACATAAAAATTTTCCTTCGCCTTCCTAACTAGATTAATAAAATTTCTTATAACCTAGAGGCAATTTCTGTCCTGTCACAGGTGGAAACTAAAATTTTCTAAAGATAACTACTGACCCATTTTATAACTCTCAAGATGTTAAAGCTGGGTTTACTACTCTTCCCATAAAAAGGATAGTTTTAGTAGGGTTGTGGATTATAAAGAATATAAATGGATGATCAGCTCTAAATGTAATTGGCATCATAATACACTTTAACTTAAACACAACGGCTGTAGCTGCAGCAGCTTCACTGCCTTTTTCATCTACTTTTATATACGCTTGATGTATTACCTTTTTTATTTTGAGATTAGGTTTCCCTGTAATCCCTGAAAAATCAGCCTTGTTGCTGAAGGCATCTTTCATACCTAGTTGGCATAGTATAGATTTTAGGTAATATCTAGTTTTTAGTTTGAATTTGGGTAGATAGATATTTATATTTTTAGTTCTTAATTCTGATAGATAAAGATAAAAGTTTTTAAGTGTTAGGTATTTATCTAAGTTTTTAATGCCAGTAAGTTTATTGGGCAAGAATATAACCATTGATACAGTTTGTCCGATATAAGGTAGTTCAATTACCTGAAAGTTTTTAGTAGATAAATACTTAAAGTTACCAGTTTGGTGCATCATTTTTATATTAATAGTTCTTTTATTATTAATATAGAATTTTTGAGTAGTTGTTTCTTTTTTGTTAAATTTTGATGCCCAATCACCTTTAAAATAAATAGCATTTGTTAAGATAAGCCTTGTAAGATTGTCTATATCATCTTTATGTATTAAACTTTTAATCTTATTATTGGTTTTCTTGGCAACCCAGGAGTTTATTTTTTTAATAGTAATCTCTTTATGTTTTATAAAATCTACTTTAAATATCTGGCTATTATAATAATCTTCTAGAGTTTTTACAAAAGAAGGAAGGATACAAAAGTCTTTTTGTATCCATATTGCGTTTGCAATCTTAAGGATATATCCTTTTTTTGAGTTTGATTGAATCGAATCTAATAATTCTTTAGATAAAATAGGTAATTGTTTTTGAGATATATTAAGGGATAATACTTTTTTCATTTCTATTTTAGTATTTCCTCTAGCTGCAATATAAGACATACAAAGTGCATCATAAATACTAAAAGGAGAAAAGAATATATTTTTGTCATTTTTGGATAACTTTTTATATAGTTTTATTGCAAAGATGTTATTGCTATTGGATAAGTTTTTAATTCTACTTAGATCATAAGAATTATTAGGTTTATTATTAGTGGAGGCAGTGGCTTTTGAAGGTGTAAATCTACAAGAGCCCAATAGACAAAAGTTAATAATAAAAAACATTAACCATAGATAAATCCAGGGGCATCTAGTTTTCATTAGAAGAATTCCTATTTACCTAAGCAAAATCTACTAAAAATAGTATCTAATAGTTCATTTTTAGTACTTTCTCCAGTAATAGTTTCAATTTTATCTATTGCTTGATTTAATTCTATTGCTGCAAGTTCAGGCAGTCCATTTTTTATATGAGTTATAGCTTCATTAGTGGAGTTTAGACAAGATAAAAATGCATTTTTATGTCTATGATCCAATAATATCTCAGGAGGATTAATATTTATATTCTCTCCCATAACCTTTTTAATAATCATTTCATTTAATTGCTCTATTCCTTCAGCTTGTTTGGCAGAAATTATGATATAAGGATATGACCTTTTTAAATGAGTCTCTACAGATGTTATTATGTCTTTGGTAGCTTTAGAAATTATGTCTTCAGTTAAGAGGTCTTTTTTATTAAGTACTATAATAATATTTAAATCTTTTATCTTTTCGGCAATTAACAGGTCTTCTTTTGTTAATCCTTCCTTAATATCTATAAGCCAAAGGACTATATCTGAACGTTCAAGCTCTTTTTGAACCCTTTTAACGCCTATTGCCTCAACAGGGTCTTTTGTGTCTCTTAATCCAGCAGTATCTATAAAGGTAAGTGGAATTCCATTAATAATAACAGATTCGTAGATTACATCGCGGGTTGTTCCTGGGATATCAGTTACAATAGCCCTTTCTTCATTTAATATCTCATTTAGTAGAGAAGATTTTCCTACATTGGGTCTTCCACAAATTACAATTCTTATACCCTCTTGATATATCCTTGAATGTTGGCAGCGTTTTAATAAGTGTTTAATAGGTTTTATAACATTTTCCTCAAGCGTTATTATAATATTTGTCTCTGACTCAATTTCTTGGAGTTCATCAGGAAAATCTATTGCTACTTCAATTGCAGCAAGGGCGTTTAATAACTCTTGTTTTATTGGTAAAAGTTTAGAAGATAGTTTTCCTTCAAGTAGATTTAAGGCAGCTTTTCTTTGAATATCAGTCCTTGCTGTTGAAAGTTTAAGAACTGCTTCTGCCTGAGATAAATCTATACGTCCACCTAAAAATGCCCTTTTAGTAAACTCCCCAGGTTCAGCAAGTCTTGCACCATGTTTTAATACTGTTTCTAATATTGCCTTTAATACAGCAGGTCCACTATGGCTTTGAATTTCTATAACGTCTTGAGTTGTATAGCTATGAGGTGCTTTCATAAAGGTACAAAGCACCTCGTCTATTTTTTCTCCATTTTGGTCTATGATCCAACCATAATATAGTTTATGTGATTGTGGATACTTATTAGAGCTGTGTGCTCTGGCTGGTTTAAATATCTTGTGGAATATATCAAGACAAAGGGGCCCGCTTATTTTAACAATTCCTATTGCTCCGGGCCCCATTGGAGTGGCAATTGCAGCGATAGTATCTGTATCACTAAATTGCGTTTTCACTGTAAATTTAATATCTTCTTCTGGTATGATGGTGTGCTCTAGTGTTTCTCCTATGATAATGCTGTTGTCTTCTTATGGGAGTTATAATTATTTTTTTAAGTTCTCCATCCCCGATACTTTTTGTTCTTACACCAGGAAAGTTTCTAAGGGCTAAATGTACTGTCCTTCTATCCCTAGGCCCCATAGGATTCATTACAATGGCTCTACCTGTCCTTTTTGCCTTTGCTGCATTCCTTTTAGCAAGTTGACTTAGAGATTGTTCTCGTTTTGTTCTATAGCCTGCGGCATCTACTGTAAGTCTTATTACACATCCTGCACGTCTTACTAATATACGGCGTACCATATATTCTATGGCATCCAGAGTTTGTCCTTCTTTACCAATAATAAGAGACATGTCAGCGCCTGTTAGTTCTATGGCAATTCTATCTGGATAGTGTTTTAGATTAATTTCTGGTTCGAATCCAGCCTTTTGCATTAGATCAGTAATAATTTGGCGTGCCATTTCAGCTTGTTCTTCAGTGACTTCTTTGGCAGTAGGGATACCTTCAGCCTCAAGATCATCGCTATCTTCTTGCTCTATTTCTTCATCTACTAAATTAGAAGTATCACTATTCTCTGTATTGTATGTAGATTCCTGACTGTTTGAGGAATCATTACTAGATTCATAACTGTCTTCTAAAGAGGTTTTATTAGGAGAAATATTTGGAGTTACACCTTCACGTGGTTTTACTTTTATTTTTGCTTTTCTACCTCCCAATCCAAATAGTCCAGTAGATCCCCGGGTTAATATCTCTATATCTAGGTTATCTTGAGAAAGTCCAAAATAATTACAGGCATCTTCTATGGCTTTTTCTACAGTTTTTCCTTCAAATTCTACAAATCCATTTTCTGTATTTGTAGCCGTTATGGTTTCGACATTTATCCCTTCCATTAATTTCCTCCAACCTAATTTAATCAGTAAATTTGTTGATGTAATACTGTTGAATAATAGATAAAATGTTATTCACCAGCCAATAAAGCACTAATCCTGATGGAAAGTTAACAAACATTACAGTAAATACCACAGGCAAAACCAACATCATTTTTGACTGCATTGGGTCCAGGGATGAAGGACTCATTTTTTGTTGTATAAACATTGAAACTCCCATAAGTAAAGTTAATACTGGAATTCCTCCTAACAAGGGGATATGTATCCCCGGTATCATTAATCGGTCAGGAGCAGAAAGATCATTGATCCAGAGACAAAATGGAGCATGACGCAGTTCAATTGCTTGTAATAATACTTTATATAGGGCAAAAAATACAGGTATTTGAAGTAACATTGGGAGACAGCCTCCCAATGGATTTATCTTATAGGTTTTATAAAGCTGCATTAATTCTTTATTGAGTTTTTCTTTATCATCTTTATATTTTTCCTGGAGTTTCTTAAGCTTGGGTTGAAGTTTTTGCATAGTCTTCATAGACTGTTGACTTTTGTGGGTTAGTGGCCAGAACAATATTTTTATAATTATAGTTAATACTATTATAGAAACTCCATAATTATGAAAGTATCTATTGAAAAATTTAAGTATGTATAATAAAGGCTTAGCTATTGGATCAAACCAACCAAAATTTACCGCTTCAGCTAAATGATGGTGTAGGGTTTTTAATCTGTCAATTTCTTTAGGTCCAAAATATAAGCCAAAATTCATAGAGTTAATATCAATTGTTTTATTACCAGTAATTGCAGGAGTAATTGCTGAACATATAAGGCCTTTTTGATTCAATTTTGCCATTTTTAAGGCCCAGTTAGCCTTTTTATCTAAAGGAATTATTGCGGAAAGAAAGTATCCATCGTCATATCCCATCCAATCTACTGGGCCTGTAAATGTTTTAGAATCACCAGGATGTTTAAGTTTTACCTGTTCTAGATCTCCATTGGTACAATAAGCTGGGCCTACAAATATATAAGGTCTTTCATGAAGAGGCTCATTATATAAAACAAGGTGGGTAGTTGCGGTGATAGGTTTATTATCTTTTATAACTTTTATTTTTAAATCTATCCAATAAGTACCTTGATGAAACGTAAAAATCTTTTCAACTGTTATATCTTTACTTAATTCAGTTTTGAAGCAAAGGCTTTGTTCTTTGTCAGTTTTATTTAATGTGATTTGTTCTTTATCGGCTTTAAATATTCTATTTGATAAATCTAATTTTATTTTTCTACCAAGTATCAATCCTATAGGTAGATAAGGTAGTTTTACTTTTACAATATTTAATGGAGGACTTTTAGGATCTACTGTAGTACGATATTTTTTCAAAAAACATTTTTCTATACGTGCTCCATCTTCTGTAAGAATCATCTTGTATAGATCTGTATTTACTATAACTCTTTTAGCTTTTTTCTCTATAGAAGGTATTGAAGGATTTTTTAACGTTGAGGTATTTAATGACTGTTGTGTTTTGTTTTTGTTATTGACACTAGATATTAAAGAGGGGTTTTGAGCAGTAGATTTTTTAATATTTACTATAGACTGTTTAGGATGAGTTTTGGGCTGCATAGAGCTAACTAGAAATTGAAAGCCAAGTAATA
>JAMONC010000318.1 GCA_027066725.1 Desulfobacterales bacterium | reverse complement strand
TGCCACCCAGAAAGCCAAACCTACACTGGCACATCCTACAAAGGATACAAATCCCTTGCCTAGCCTCTTGCCTAAAAGGCCATTTAATAGAAAACCAAGCAGGGGAAGCAGTGGAATCAGAAAGATTAAGTGTTCCATCGATAACCCCTTCTTACCACTTCATCAGCCGGTATTTGGTTATATCCACGCTACGCATGTGCCTAAAGAGGGCGATTAGGATTGCAAGCCCAACCGCTACCTCTGCGGCAGCTACTGCGTAGATGAAAAACACCATCACCTGACCTGCCATGTCTGCCCTAAATTTTGAAAAAGCCACTAGCATTAAATTGACTGCATTAAGCATCATCTCAACAGTCATAAAAAGTATAAGTGCATTTCTACGCACAACAAAACCAATAGCCCCCAGGGCAAACAAAATCGAGGAAAGTATTACATAGTCTGTTAAACTCGCCATAGGTCCCATCCCTTATAGCCTTTTCTTTGCTAAGTAGACACCACCAATAAGTGCTACTAGCAACAATACAGAGGCAACCTCAAAATGAAGCAGGTATTGTCTAAATAAGAGATCTCCAAAGATATGAGGATCTCCAAATCCTTTAGGAAGCTTCTCTTGGTGAACAAGTTGATCTATGCCTTTGGCTCCAATTGCCAAATAACACATCATTAGAAGTCCCAAGAGAAAGCCCATAATCCTAAAGCCAATATTCTTCTGCCGGCCCATTTGATCCTCATCTGGGGTCATAAGTAACATTATGACAAATACGACCAGGATGAGGATTGCACCAGCATAAATTGCCACCTGGAATATGGCTACGAGAGGTGCATGCAAGTGTACATACAAAGCTGCTAAAGACATAAATACTGTAAGCAGCCCTAGTGCACATGGAAGCGCATCTTTATAACTTATGGTAAAGATTCCTGCCGCAACACCAATAACGGCAAAGATCCAAAAATAGATATCCATAACTTACCCCTCGGATTTCTGTTCTTTTTCTGCCTTTTTAGCCTCAGCCTCTTTGGCCTTAGCTTCCTTGGCATCACCCTTAGCTTCTGCCCCCTGAGCCTCTACCTTTTTAGGTGCAGCCTTTTTTGCTGCCGCAGCCTTTTTAGCCACCGGCTCGGCGGAAGCGGCAACAGGTACAGGCTTTTTAGGAGGCTTAAGCTTTCCTTCCTCTTTTGCCTTATAATAATTTGCCAAAAGACCTTCTTTGGTCAGTTGACATTCTTCTCTTGTATATTGAGCAAGCTCATATTCAGGGCCTAGAACAATCGCTCCCTTAGGACATGCCTCTTCACAAAATCCACAAAAGATGCATCTCGTAAGATCTACCACAAACTCTTCAGGGTAGGTCTTTCCTACATATTTTGACTCTTCTCCTTCAGCAACCTTACCACGTTTTACAGTAATACACTGAGCAGGACATGCTTTGGCACACATACCACAACCAACACACTTAATGCGCCCTTGATCATCCAACATAAGCATATGAGCACCCCTAAAGATAGGGGCAATCTCTCTCCTATCTTCAGGGTACTGCCAACATGTTGGTACAGTATGTGGCCCTGGTCTAAAAGATGCCTTTACATTAAAAACAAAATGCTTAAATGTAAGACCAAGCCCTTTAATAATCTCAATAAGATAAACCCTCTCTGTAAGAGTATATTTCTTTTTAACTACTGGTTTGGCCATAGCAATTAATACCTTTCCCTTTCATTTATACTGTCAACTGGATGAAAAGAGCTGTAATCAACAGGTTAAATAAGGCTAATGGAATAAGTGTCTTCCATCCAAGCCTCATAACCTGATCATACCTAAATCTTGGTACAGTCCAACGCACCCAGATAAATGACAGTAAAAATACCATGACCTTAAGCCAAAATACTACAAATGAAGCAATACCATAACTTATTGGACCTAAGAACTTGCTCATATCAATATAAGGCAAGTTCCAAGCACCAAAATATAGAGTTACACACAGAGCAGAAAGAGTATAGAGGTTTACATATTCACCAAAGAGATAAAGACCTAATCTCATACCACCGTATTCTGTATGATATCCTGCAACTATTTCACTTTCTGCCTCAGGCAAGTCAAATGGGACACGGTTTGCCTCAGCATAAGCTGCGACAGTAAAAATCAAAAATCCTAAAGGCTGTTTAAAAACACCCCAGTTGGGCAAAAATCCTAAAAATGTACCTGTCTGCTCAAGAGCAATCTGTCTAAGATCAAAAGTACCATAAACAAACACTGCTGCTAAAAGAGCAAGTCCCCATGGTACTTCATAAGAGATCAACTGTGCTGTTGAACGGAGACCACCCAAAATGGAGTATTTATTATTTGATCCCCAACCACCAACAACTATTCCATAAACTGCCAATGCACCAATGGCTAGAACATATAAAAAGCCTATATTTACATCTGCTACTTGGAGAAGGATCTCTTTGCCACCTATAACAATCTTGTCTCCAAAAGGAATTACTGCATAGGCAGAAAACGCTGGAATAGCAAATAGTATTGGTCCAAGGTTAAAGAGAATCTTCCTTGCTGTCTTTGGCCTAAACTCTTCTTTTGTAAAGAGTTTAATACCATCAGCAATTGGCTGGAATAAACCAAAAGGACCTGCACGGTTTGGACCAAGACGATCTTGAATCATAGCTGAACCTCTACGTTCAGCCCATGTCATGACCGTTGCCCAAAGTAGACACCAGGTCCAGATGAAAACCACTTTTATTATGGCAATCACCCAGTTCATGAATTCACGCCTCCCTACCGGTCTAACTCACCGGCAATAATGTTTAAACTACTTAAACATGCAATTAAGTCTGCTATCATTTCACCCTGAACAAGCTCAGGAAATGCCTGATAAACCATATAACAAGGCGGCCTGATCTTGATTCTATAGGGTTTATCACTTCCATCAGATTTTATCCAAAAACCAAGTTCTCCGTTAGGAGCCTCTATTGCACTATAGACCTCCCCTACTGGAGGCTTAATAATCTTTGGTACCTTTGCCATAAGAGGTGCATCTGGTGGAAATTCTTTATATATTTTTATTGCCTGATCAATAATCTTGATGGATTCTTCCATCTCAATCATACGGACAATATAGCGATCAAATACATCTCCATGTTTTCCAACAGGTATTTCAAAATCTACCTGGTCATAAAAACAATATGGTTCATCTTTCCTAAGGTCTCTTTTAACTCCACATGCTCTAAGACATGGACCAGTGAAGCCCCAGCTGAGTGCATCCTCAGGAGAAAATGCTGTTACTCCAATAGTTCTGTCCATCCAGATACGATTATGAGTAAGGAGCTTATCTGTCTCATCAATTGCTTTCTTAAGATTTGGTAAAAGCTTTCTCCATCTTTCCTCAAAGTCTTCAGGAAGATCTGCCTCTACCCCACCAATACGTCCAAATGTATTGGTAAGTCTTGCACCATTGTACCATTCAAAAATCTCATATATCTCTTCACGTTGGATAAATAGATAGAAAAATGGAGTAAATGCACCAAGGTCAACACCTAAAATACCAATACATACAATGTGATCAGCTATACGGGCAAGTTCCATCATAATCATACGGATAACTTGTGCCTTTTCTGGAACCTTAATGCCCATTAGCTTTTCTACTGCCATCTCATAGGAGACATTATTAGCAATTGCTGAACAATAGTTCAATCGATCTGTAATAGGAATAAACTGGTGATAAGTAAGATGTTCACCAAGTTTTTCTACTCCCCTATGAAGATAGCCAATCTCTGGTTCTGCACTTACAATAGTTTCACCGTCTGTTTGAGCAATAACACGAAGAGTACCGTGCATTGCAGGGTGAGACGGTCCTATGTTTATAGTAACCAGATCTCCCGGATTGTCCCAATCTTCTATGGTAGGTCGGCGAACCTCCATTTCTCCTCCTAAAAAACTATAAACAAAACTAGTCGTTGTACTCTAAAATCCGCTCTTCTCCTTGCCCTTCTAAGGGGTAGTCCTTTCTAAGCGGATGTGCCGGAAACTCATCCCACATAAGAAGTCTTTTAAGGTTGTGATGGCCCTTAAACCTGATTCCAAACATATCAAATGTCTCTCTTTCTGGCCAATCAGCAGCCTTCCAAAGACATGTCACACTATCTACAACCAGATCATCTTCTGGTACTTGTATCTTAACTGCTAGACGTTTATTAGTCTCTAAAGACAAAAGGAGATATACAACTTCAAATCTTGGTGGAGGTGGTCCTTGCGGCTCCTCCTCTTTGTCCTCTTCTCCTTTTTTCTTCTTAGCCTTTGCTTTAGCCAATTTCTCATAAAAAACACTATTGTCTACCCCAAAGACATCACTTAAAAAATTAAAACCTAAATTATCTCTTAACTTAGTAAGAACTTCTACTATCTTGTCTTTAGGGACTGTTACACTTAGATCACCTTGACATTCAAGAAAATCTAAGGCTAACTCACCTAATGTATTTTGGACATCTTCTTTGAGGCCCATACTTAGCCTCCTATACCTATTTCAGCCGCCTTCTTCCTAAGCGGATGATCTTTTTCAATCTTTTCCATTATCTTTATTAGTGCATATATAAGACCTTCTGGTCTTGGAGGACACCCTGGCACATACACATCTACAGGAACTACCAGATCAATACCTTGCAGTGTAGAATAAGTACGAAACACGCCCCCACTACAAGCACACGCTCCCATTGAAATAACCCATTTAGGCTCTGCCATCTGGTCATATATACGCTTAAATATAGGAACCATTTTTTTTGTAATAGTTCCTGCTTGAATCAGAACATCTGCCTGACGAGGAGAAAAACTTGGACGCTCAGCACCAAACCTTGCCAGGTCGTAACCTGATGCCAAAGCTGCCATCATCTCTATACCACAACAGGCAGTTCCATAAGGAAGTGGCCATGGAGACCTCTTTCTACCCCAATTTATGAGCTGCTCAAGTTTTGTAAGCAGCCAACCTTCTCCACCATATGCCTGAAAGGCCATAATAAACGCCTCCTAGCTAAATGCTAATCCCACTCAATAGCGCCTCTAGCAATGGCATATATAAGCCCTGCTATCAATATTGCAACAAAGATAAAAACTTCAAAGAATGCACCCCAACCATAATGAGCAAATTCTTTGAAGCGTGATGCCAATGGATAAATCAAAACTGTCTCTAGATCAAATACCAAGAACAATACACCCACTACATAGTACTTGACATCATATCTCTTGTTCGATGGATCAAGAAGAGGAACACCACACTCATAGGGTGTTTGTTTATTGGGTTTTGGACGAAGAGGGCCTAATAACACAGAGATGATATACATCCCCAAGACCGCAATCACTGACATCGCCAAGTATAAGGCGATACATTCAAAACCACTCATCATCTTTGCTCCTAAGAGTTTAGTTGCTTTTAAAAGTAACCTCCTTGTGAATTACTCTTCACTAATCCTTAGAAGGTTACCAATTTCATTTAAACGAATGGTATTCCATTCGTACCAGAGCAACTCCACTGCCTTCTTTTTATTGAAATTACTGTGCGGGACTCCCCCCGCCTCTCCCAAACCTATTTTTAAATCCCTTCCACGCGCCCTATAGAAAAAATAGCTTGACGATGTTAGGTTTATATCAACTAATTTTCTCTGTCAAGCCAAAAAATGAATGAAGTCTCATTAAAAAGCTAATTATTTTTTAAAACTACAGACAATGATATAAAAATTTTTTATTATTCTAAAATTTTTAAGTTATTCTATTTATGAGCAGGTTTTATAACAATATTTTTAAAAATGTAAAGACCCCAAATAAATTAATTTGTGATTAATATGATTAAAAAAAGAATCATAACTCAGGTATCAAATGTTTTAAAACAGGCTAAGATCTCCTCAAAAGACCACATTATTGCTGCAGTTTCTGGAGGCCCAGATTCTATATGTATGCTTCATATACTTCATAAATTAAAGAACAGATTTGGTTATAAATTAACAGTGGCTCATTTCAACCATAATCTCAGGGGGAGAGAATCAAAAAATGATGAACTATATGTAAAACTTTTCTCAAGATATTTAGATATTAATTTTTTTATAGGACAAGCAGATGTCTATAAAGAAAAAAAAGAAAAAAAGATTACTACCCAAGAGGCAGCAAGAATTCTAAGGTATAATTTTTTATTCTCGCTAAAAAATAAGCTAAAAGCTACTTATATAGCTACCGCACATAACCTAGATGATCAAGCTGAATTAGTCCTTCTAAGAATAATAAGGGGAAGCTCTACAACAGGACTCTCTGGTATGTCTTTTTATAGCTTTAAAAATATTATCCGCCCCTTAATGACAACAACTAGAAAAGAAATTATGGCATATTTAGCACAAGAAGCTATACCTTATACAATGGATAGTTCTAATCTATCTACTGCATATCTTAGAAATCAGATTAGACTTGAATTAATTCCTATATTGGAAGCAGAGTTTAATCCTCAAATTAAACAAAATCTTTTTAGAATAGCAAATTATCTTAAAGAAGATGAAGAATTTATTTCAAGCTTTGTTGAAAAAGTCAAAAAAAAGACTAAAATAGAACAAAATAGATATGATGTAGAAAGATTGAAGCTTATTCCTTCAAGTATAAGACGAAGAATTTTCATTGAGATATTCAAAGACGAGGGAGTGAAAGTTTCAAG
>JAMONC010000317.1 GCA_027066725.1 Desulfobacterales bacterium | reverse complement strand
AAGGTGACTATATAAATTGCCCTCTTACAGAAGAGGAATATAAAAGATTTGTAACAGAGCTTTTAAAAGCTAAAAAAGTACCTTTAAAAGAATTTGAAAAAGCAGCTTATTTCGAAGGTTGCCTCCCAATTGAAGTAATGGCAGAGCGAGGGATCGAAACACTTCGTTTTGGACCAATGAAACCAATTGGGCTAAAAGATCCTCGCACAGGTAAAACTCCCTATGCAGTAGTTCAGCTTCGCATGGAAGATCAAGAAGGAACTATGTATAATATGGTAGGTTTTCAGACTAAGCTTACTTACCCTGAACAAAAAAGGGTTTTTAGATTAATCCCTGGGCTTGAAAATGCTGAATTTGTAAGACTTGGAAGTATACACAGAAATACCTTTGTATGTGCCCCAAAGGTAATAGATGAAACCTTAAGACTAAAAAATATGCCCAATATATTTCTAGCAGGACAAATAAGTGGAGTTGAAGGATATGTAGAATCAACTGCTATGGGATTTATAGCAGCAGTAAATATATGGCAGTTTATCAATAATAAGATACCAGTTATCCCTCCAAAAACTACTGCTCATGGAGCTCTAATACACCATATCTCAAAGGCAAACCCAAAGACTTTTCAGCCAATGAATGTAAATTTTGGTCTTTTTAAAAGGTTAGATAAAAAACTACCTAAAAAACAAAGGGCAATTTTTTATGCTAATAGGGCTATAAAAGACTGGGAAGAATATCTTAAACATATCAAATAATCCTTCTCCTTAACCTAAAAGTTATTAAGTAGATTTTAAAACTGTCGATACATATAGGTAGAGATTGCTTTTGGAGGGCTTTTTATGTTTGGAAAGATTCAATTAGGTATAATAATTTTAATTTCGATACTGTTTCTATATGCTTGTTGTATTAAGCCCCCTGTTAATAAATATCAGAGTAAAACTACACCCTTGACAAAAACTGTTAAAAAAACCGTCCACATACAACCCCCAAAAACATTTAGAGTAAAAAGTAAAAAAATCGTGCTAGTACGCAAAAAAAAGAGTCCTAAGCTCATAGTAAAATCTCCTGCCCTATCTTTTAGTAATCAAATAGAAAAATTAGCTAAAATGTTATATAAACAATTACCTAAAGATTGTGCTAAGGGCCCAATAATTGTAACCACATTTGTAGATCTAAATAACTTTTATAAGACCTGCCCCCTTGGAAGACTTTTAACAGAAGAACTTATTGGGGATCTTCAAAGATTAGGATTAAATATTATTGAAATGAGAAGAAGTAATGCCATATTTGTAAAACAGCGATTTGGAGAATTTGCACTTTCAAGAGATGTAAATCAATTAGCTAAAAAATGGCAAGTAAGATATATACTTGTTGGAACATATTTTGAGAAGGGAGGCTTTTTAATAATAAATGCTCGCTTAGTATCAAAGAAAGGAGACGAAATCGTATCTTCTGCATCTACAATAATAAATGTAAATCAATACATAGCAAGTCTTCTTACTCCAACAACAACCTCTGATATAGAACCCATAACAAGTATACCTGTAAAATCGTTAGACTCTGTTATAAAAAAAACAGATAAAAACTCTAATGTAATTACGATCAAACTAAATCCTATTAATAAACAATCTTAAATATTGATATAGTGGAGAAAGAGAAATATGAAACAGATAAAAGTAATAATCTCTTTTATGTTATTACTTTTATCCTTATTGACTAGTGCATGTAATACCTATTCCTCGTGGATTAGAGCACCTCAATTATCCAATAAAACAACCACTAGCGTTGATTTTATAGATTGGGCTGATATATTAGTTGAGCGATTATCTCATAATTTATTACCTAAAAAACTTTCAGACTATCCCTGTATTATTACAACAGTTGTAGATATAAATGACTTAAGGCATACATGCCCATTTAGTAGAGAACTTACTGAAGCACTTAGAACAGCGTTATTTAAAAAAAGAGCCAAAGTAATAGAACTTATGGCAGCCAAATGTCTTTTGGTATCACCTAAAAAAGGAACGTTATACTTAAGTAGAAATGCTAAACTAATTACCTCTACAGTAAAAGCAAAAGCTATATTAGTTGGAACCTATTTAGTAGGAGCTAATACAGTAACAGTAAATTTAAGACTAATAGGGGCTAAAACCCATAAAATAATATCTGCAGCAATGCTTGCTATAGATAAAACTCCAGCAGTAGAAAAACTATTAAAAAACAACTCCTCAATAAGTGTGTCTGGTTATGAAACTTTGCCAGTTAATTAAATTTTTAATCTTAAACTTTACTTTTTTAACTTTATTTTTAGGATGTAGTCCTACATTTAATACATATAAAACTCTTCCTCATATAAGTATGCAGGTCTTTATAAGACCTGTTTCTAATAATTATGATAAATTATGTGCACTAATGCTTCCTCCTAAACTACCTCCTAAAAATTTGACTGTAGAAGAAGCTAAAAGATGGCAAATGGCATATGGAGAAATAATACAACAATGTCTTCTTCAAACTAGAGCATTTTATGTAGTAGAATTACAACCACCTGATCAAACTGTTGATGAAGCTATAAAAGAGGCTAAGCTCTGGCATCTAAATTGTGTAATAATTCCAACCATAACAGAAATACTTTCTCCAACAGATACATCAAGTGGGACTTTAGCATTAGACTTTAAGGTTATATCAGTAAAGACAGGATTAGTACTATGGTCTATATATGCCCAAGCCACTCTAACCCCTCAACCTTATCAAGACTTTATTTTTTGGCATCAAGTTTTTAAACCAGCAACCAATATAACTCAAGCCCTTTCTATACTTACAAGAGATATTGCAATGGTCATAAAAAACAATTGACAATAGTTATTAAAACTTCTTTCAATTGGTCATAGATTTTTCCTAAAATTTAAAATTATATTTACAAGAATATGGCTTTTTTATAGTATCTGCCTCAAAAGAGGTAAGAGCTATGAAACAACTTAAAAATATGACTTTAATAATAATTGTTCCTATCCTAATTTCTTTGGTATCTTGTACATTTCTTTTTTCACCACATCTTAAAAGACAAAGAAGAATAAAAAAAGAAGGTCCTGCTATATATATAAGTTCAGAACCATCAATATTAATCAATCAAAAGGTATTGATATATCCTGTAAGACTTGGCCCTAATTCTGGAGAATTAGGATTTAATATGTCAACATATATAAAAAGATGCATAGAAAAATGGCATCTTTTTTCTAAAATAGATGTTACATCTACCCCCCTTAATAATGTATTTACTGCTATGGAAAAAGCTAAAGACCTTGGATATCATTATATGATATGGTTAGATTGTCCAATTCTTCTTCCCCCAGGAGCAAATCCTGATGAACCTGGAGAAATGAAAATTACATTTAGAATTATAAATACCCAGACACAAAGTACTTGTTGGTATATTGAAGAAAAACTATTTTGGTTCAATGACTATACTGCATGGATTATAAATAATAATTCTCAAGAGATTCCAAAAGCTATAAAAAAAATGCTCAGCATTACATGTAAAGATTGGCAAGATATTATTATATCTCAAAAAAATAAAAAAGCGGGCTTAATAACCCGCTTTTTATTAGAAATATCTAAAGACTTATCAAAAGTATCAGCTATAGTGGCGACGCATAAATTTCTCTAATCTATCATAGGCTTCATTTAGTATATCCTCTGGCGGTAAAAAGACTATCCTCATATGGGGTGTCTTAGGAAACTCCCCAAAACCTCCACCATGTACAGCTACAACTCCAGTTTCTTTTATTAGTTTTATGACAAAATCCTTATCAGATTCTTCTATATCAAGTCTTGGAAACGCATAAAATGCACCGTCTGGTTTCTGGCAACTTATACGCGGAATAGCATTTAATCTTTCAACTGTAAGATCACGTCTTTTTCTAAGCTTTTCTATTGTATCTTTAATATGTTCTTGATTTCCATTTAATGCCTTTGGTATAGCAAACTGCTTAGGATGAGAGGCACAAAGCCTTGCACGAGCAAGCTTTTTCATTGCCTCAGTATAATCTGCCACTACTTCAGGGTCTCCACTAATAATTGCCCAACCAACTCTAAATCCTGGTGCTAAATAACATTTAGATAGTCCATTAAATGTAACAACAGGAACTTCCTTATCTAACGAGGCTGGACTTATATGAGGTGCTCCATTTAAAATTAATTTGTCATATATCTCATCACTAAATATTACTAAATTATGCTCTTTGGCAAGCTCTACCACCTGTCTTAGTGTTTCTTCACTATATACAGCCCCTGTTGGATTATTAGGATTTATAAGCACTATTGCACGAGTCTTTTCATCAATTTGACTGGCCATATGATCTATATCAGGCTGCCAGCCATTTTCCTCATCTAGAATATATGGCCTAGCCTCCCCTATTAGTCTTGCAAGAAGTGCATTATATAAAGGATAACCTGGAGATGGTACTAAGACATTTTCACCACTATTTACAAGAGCAGACAGAGCAAAATCAATCGCCTCACTTGCTCCAGTGGTTATTAAAACTTCATAAGGTTCTATTCCTTTTTTTCTTGCTTCATTTTTAATAGCCTCTATTGATTCTGGCACACCTTCAGAATCAGAATAACCTGTATAATGTTCAAGCATTGCCTTATAGGTGGCCTCAATCATATGAAGAGGCGTTCTAAAATCATATAAAATAGGATCTCCAATATTTAAGTATATAAGATCCCCACCTTCTTGCTTACGCTTCTGAGCTACACATACTATGTCTCTAATAGCATAAGCAATCCTTGCTGTACGTTTTGAAGGAACAATTTTTCTAACAGTGCCCATTTTTTATGCCCTGCCCTTGCTTATTAAGCTTTAACTACTAATTAAATTTCCAAAATTCACCTAACTGTGTTTATTGTCAATATATTTTTTATAGATTTTTTACAAATAATATCTATTAATCTATTCGGTCAAAATCCCACCTTTTACTATGATGATCTTGACCTAAAAAAAATGTTAACCAAGAGGCCTTTCTATACAAAGACCAGTCTCTTGGCGGAATAGGATCTGATGATAAAAAATCTACTTTATTCATAACCTTAAGTCTTTCATAAACACTAACATAAAAACACTTTCGCCTTTGTGGCCAAACTTCACACCATCCATCAATACTTCCACCACAAGGGCCATTTAACATAAACTTAGCACATCTAAACTGTGGGCATAAAAAAGCAAGTTCATCAAGGGCACAATCTCCACATCTTTGACATCCATAAAGAGCACCTTTAATCTGATGCTCAAACCAAGTAAATGCCTCCTCAAAAGAGGAATCCTGTATTGATTTACAGAGCTTAACCATCACCTTAAAAAAAGGTGATCGTGGCTCGAATAATAAATAATGTATAAACCTATTTATAAAAAGATCAACCCTAGAAATTAAACCAAGACCTGCAGGGCCAAGTGGTGAAGGGACATCTTTATTTAACCCGGTATCTTTGTCTTCAAGAAAGTACCAAAAATCCCAATAATCTGGATATAAAAACTCTTGGATAAGCTCGCGCCATTTAGGCATAAGTCTTTTCGCTTCATCAAGTATCCAAACAACATCACTATAAGTTAAAGCTGGGCCAGATAAATGAACCCCCTCGTAGCCTATTGCCATAAGAAGTGCAACCTGTTTTGCTGCTCTTTCTAACCTTGCCTTCTTACCTTTATCTTGATACTTAGATTCTATTTCAATCTTTCTCATCAATGACTCTGGCAAAATACAACCAGGAACCTGTCCAGCATTAAGAACCCTAGCAAGAGGAGCATTGGGTACCATCACTGTTCCTAAAAGAGGAAGTCTATATCCCTTTACTTTTAAAAAACGCCTAGCTTCATCATATTTTCTTATATCAAATCCCATCTGAGTTATCGCAAAAAGTGCTCCAGCCCGGATCTTTCTCTCAAGTTTTAGATATTGAGGAATAAGCTCAGCCTCTAATCTTTTAAAAGGAGAAAATACACAGCCTGCAAAGAAATTCATGGGCCTAAGTCTTTGTCCTCCACCAGGAGATCTCTCATCTAACATGATTCCCTTTTTAATTGCACTTATAAATAGTAACAATTGTACAGAATCTATATCAAAAACAGGTTTTGCCTGGCCCTTAAAGCCATACCTTGGATAATCTCCAGACATAACTAGAAGGTTTCTGAGACTATATCTATCTAGTTCACACAAATGACTCTCTATTTGATTTCTATTTTTATCTTTACATGAAAAGTGAATGATAGGCTCCATACCCATTGCCAAAACTTCTCTACCCAATACTCCAGGAGAAAGTGCAGGATTTCCACCAGCATTTTCTGTAATACTAAGGGCATGAAGCCGTCTGTCCTTAGCAGCATCATGCGCAAAATTTAATATCCTGTTATAAACTCTACCCTTTGCAAGCCTTCCAGGAACCAACTCAAAAGTAGTTACAAAATACTTAGTTGGAGGGATAGCTCCTGGCCATTTCCCATCTTCTATTCTATTATCTAATGCCTTTTGAAGGCTTAAGGCGAATCTAGTAATTCCTATAGGATACATTTAATAACACTTCCTTAATCAATTACTACGAAGCCTTCTTTTATCTCCAACCCGGATAGTTATCTTCTGAGAATCAAGGTATTCAAGAAGCGGAATCAAATACTTTCTTGATATCCCTCCTGTAAGATCTCTAAACTCAGGAACCCCTAT
>JAMONC010000316.1 GCA_027066725.1 Desulfobacterales bacterium | reverse complement strand
AGCACAGGAGTACAACATCTTGCAAGATGTATTAAGATGTCATCTAATCCATGGATCTTAATAGCATCACTTTGTTTCTTATCAATTCCCCCTTCTTCTATTCCAGAAGGAAGTTCTTTTTTCTTTTGCCTTTCTTCCGGTGGAATTATCCTTTTTATTATATGAGAAGGGGCGATTTTACCATATCCTACAGCAATTAAGAGATCATCTACTGTTTTAAAAGAAAGGGCTTTTGCAATCTCTTCTGCCTTTGTCTTTAAAAAGTTATGAAAATCGAGTTTATGGCGCTTAAATTCCCTATTTAAAAGGTCTTTACCAAGGCTTAAAACCTTTTCTCTTTCTTGTGTCTTTATCCATTGTCTAATCCTTGCTCTTGCCCGAGCCGTTTTTACAATATTTAACCAATCCTTACTGGGTGTCTGATTAGAGCTTGTTATAATCTCAACTACATCCCCATTTTTAAGCTGATATTTCAAGGGCACCATGTGTCCATTTACTTTAGCACCTATGCAATGATGACCTACCTCTGTATGAATAGCATATGCAAAATCAATAGGTGTTGCTCCCTTTGGAAACTCTTTAACATCTCCTTGAGGTGTAAATACATAGACCTCATTTGGGAAAAGATTCATTCTAACAGAATCTAAAAATTCCCTTGGATCTTGTAACTCCTTTTGCCACTCTATTAATTGCTTAAGCCAATCAAATCGTTTTGCTTGTTCTTTAGTAAGTATCCTTCCTTCTTTATAGAGCCAATGAGCTGCTATACCTTCTCTTGCAACCTTATCCATCTCTTCAGTGCGAATTTGTATTTCTATACGTTCTCCATAAGGGCCAATCACTGTAGTATGAAGGCTCTGATACATATTTGCTTTTGGAAGACTTATATAGTCTTTAAATCTACCCTGAATAGGCTTCCAAATATTATGAACTATACCCAATGCTTCATAACATTCTTTTTCATGTTTTAATATAATTCTAAAGGCGATTATGTCATATATTTCCTCAAGAGGAAGATTTCTAGATTTCATCTTTCTATATATTGAATAGAGATGCTTGGGCCTTCCTAACACCCTACATTTTAACCCATGCTTTTCCATCTCTTTTTTAATAATCTGTTTTACTTCTTCAACATAGGCCCTTCTTTGTCCAAGTCTTGTATCAACAGCTTTTCTAAGTCTGTTATATTCATCTGGATATATAAATCTAAAGGCTAAATCTTCTAGTTCCCTTTTTATCCAATCTATACCCAGTCTACTTGCAAGAGGAGCATATATATCTAAAGTTTCTTTGGCGATTCTCACCTGTTTATGTGGTTTTTGATATTCAAGTGTTCTCATATTGTGTAGCCTATCTGCAAGCTTTACTAAAAGCACTCTAAGATCCTTACTCATTGCAAGGATCATTTTTCTTATATTTTCTGCTTGCTTATGGATTTTATCCTGGATGCCCATTAAACTTATCTTTGTGACACCATCTACAATAAGCGCAACATCTTCTCCAAACAGCTCTTTTATTTCATCAAGAGTGGCATAAGTATCTTCTACAGTGTCATGAAGCAGCCCTGCGGCAATACTTGGAAGGTCTAACTTTAATTGAGCAAGTATATATGCTACAGCAAGGGGATGAGAAAGATACGGTTCTCCAGAGAGTCTTACTTGCCCTTGATGTACTTTAGCTGAATAAATATATGCCTTTTCTATCAACGAGGTATCTGCATCTGGTAAATAAGAATGCACTAAGTCTAAGATTTCATTAATGCGGATCATCCTTTTTGCTCCACTACTTTAAAGACTTTATTTTATCTCTTACCTTATAAATAACATCATCAAGGGATATATCTTTCATATTACCACTTTTTCTTTCATAAAGTTCAACTAAGCCTTTATCTTTAAACCTTTTACCAATTGTGATCCGCAGTGGAATTCCAATAAGATCCGCATCTTTAAACTTAACTCCAGGCCTTACATCTCGATCATCGAGTAATACCTCTATACCCTCTTCCTGTAAATTAACATATATTTTTTCTGCAACATCTTTTAATTCTATATCCTTGGGATTTAAAAGAGAAATAATAACTTCAAATGGAGCTATAGTTACAGGGAATATAATCCCGTTTTCATCATGATTTTGCTCAATTGAAGCAGCAACACTGCGTCCTATTCCAATACCATAACAACCCATTATTATAGGACGTTCCTTGCCATTAGAATCTAAATATGTAGCACCAAGCGCCTCACTATATTTAGTACCAAGTTTAAAGACATGCCCTACTTCAATTCCTCTTTTTATCTCGATTTTAGAGCCACATTTAGGACAGGTATCTTCTTCTGTAATTATTCTAATATCAGCGAATCTTACTCTATTTCTAGGAATATCCCTTTCCCAATTACAATTTATGTAATGATGTTCTTGTTTATTGGCTCCAACTACAAAATTTTTCATATTAAAAGTTGAATAGTCTGCAATAACTTCTATAGATTCATCAAGTCCAATAGGACCAGCAAAACCAACAGGAGCCCCTGTTACTTTTTTAACCGTCTCTTCATCTGCCAACTCAACACCATCTACTCCAAGTACATGGGTAAGCTTTACATCATTAAGCTCATGATCTCCTCTTATAAGGGCTGCTATTACTTTATCGTCAGTCTTTATTATAAGAGTCTTTATAAGTTCTTTGTTAGAAACCCCAAGAAAGGATGAAACTTCCTCTATGGTCTTCTTGCCAGGAGTGGGAATAAGTTTTAACTCTTTTTCTTTTTCATCTATCTTATCATTTTGTCTTTTACAAGGAGCAAGCTCCACATTTGCTGCATAATTACAAGCTGTACAAACAGCAATTTTATCCTCTCCTGTATCTGCAAGAACCATAAACTCATGAGAACAACTCCCACCTATTGCCCCTGTATCTGCTTCAACAGCCCTAAAATTAAGCCCACAGCGTTCAAATATGCGGCAATAAGCATCATACATCTTTTGATAGGACTCATCTAATGCATCTTCATCAACATCAAAACTATAGGCATCTTTCATTATAAATTCTCGTCCTCTCATGAGCCCAAAGCGAGGACGCCTTTCATCTCTAAACTTTGTCTGTATCTGATATAAAATTAGAGGAAGGTCTCTATATGAACGCACCTCTTTTCTTACAAGATCAGTAATGACCTCTTCATGGGTAGGACCAAGACACATTGGGCGATCATGGCGATCTTTAAAACGCAAAAGCTCTTTTCCCATCTTATCCCATCTGCCACTTTCTTCCCAAAGTTCAGCAGGTTGTACAATTGGCATTAGAAGCTCTTGTGCACCAGCCCGATTCATCTCTTCTCTAACGATATTTTCTACTTTTCTAATAGATCTAAGTCCAAGGGGCAAATATGTATAAAGCCCTGATGCAAGCTTTCTAATCATACCAGCTCTAAGCATTAACTTATGTGAAATAACCTCTGCCTCTGCAGGAACTTCTTTTAGAGTTGGAATAAAAAGTTTTGAATACCGCATGATCTAAAGGCTTAACCTCCCTTTTCTATTTGTTCTACAAGAATGTCTATTTCTTTTAAAAATTCTCTTATAAGATCTTTTTCTGCTACTTTCCTAAGTATTTTCCCTTTCTTAAATATGATCCCAAGCTTTTTACCACCCGCAAGACCAATATCCGCTTCTTTTGCTTCACCTGGTCCATTTACAACACAACCCATTACAGCAATTTTTATAGGATAAGGGATCTTTCTAGCATATTTTTCTACCTCCTCTGCAATTGAAAAGAGGTCTATCTCACATCGTCCACATGTAGGACAAGAAATAATTTCAGGTCCCCTTTGTCTTAACTTTAATGATCTAAGTATCTCATAAGCAACTTGTACTTCTTCTTCAGGATCGCGAGTAAGAGATACCCTTAGTGTATCTCCTATTCCTTTAAGTAAGAGAACACCTAAAGCTACAGAGCTCTTTACAGTACCAGGTATTAGTCCGCCTGCCTCTGTAACTCCTAAGTGTAAAGGAACATCGGTCTTTTTTGCTACCAATTCATAAGCCCTTATAGTAGTTAGTACATCTGAAGATTTTAAAGAAAGTTTTACATTTCTGTAACCTAAATCTTCTACAAGAGCGAGATTTTTAAGTGCACTTTCTGCTAGGGCCTCTGCACATGGATGAGCATATTTCTTTTTTATTGATGGCTCAAGGGAGCCTGCGTTTACTCCTACTCTAATAGGTATATTATGTGCCTTAGCTACCTCTACAACTCGTTTTAATTTCTCTTTACCTCCAATATTGCCTGGGTTTATCCTAATACCATCTGCTCCATTTTCTATAGATTTAATGGCAAGTCGCCAATCAAAATGTATGTCTGCAATAAGTGGTATTGAAATTGCTTGTTTTATTTCTGAAATTGCATTGGCAGCGACTTCATCAGGAACTGCAACTCGGATGATCTCGCAGCCAACATCAATAAGACGTTTTATTTGAGATACGGTCTTTGAAACATTACGGGTATCAGTATTTGTCATAGATTGCACTACTATAGGATTTTGTCCACCAATAGGGACGTTTCCTACATATATAGTGCGAGTCTTTCTTCGTTTTATATAGCTATTAGTATTTTTATCCATAAAGATGATGATAAAACACAAATTTTACTTAGGCAATGAATATAAAAATTTTAATAAAAAATAGCACCCGTTATTTGAAAAGGATATAACTCCGATGAAATAAATAGGAAAAAATTGCACTATTAAGAAAATTTTTCATCTTGACAATAATTAGCTATTATTAAAGATTTATAGAAAGGGTAAAGAGACATGAAAATTTACAACAACATTATAAAAAACAATATTGAAAGTTCTAAAAAGCAACAAAAGTCTCCTAAAAAAGAAGGATGTTTTTTTGAAGTCTTAAAAGAGGCTTCAAAAGATATAAAAAATAATAATATTAACACAAATAAAGGGATTGAATTAAATAATGTTATTCTTCATAATATAGAAGGTTGTAATAAAATATCTCAAATAAGGAGACAAGCAGTAGAAATCGGGGAGCAAGTTTTAGATTTACTTTCAGATTGTTCTGTATTATTAAGCGAACCTAATTTAAACCATTCAAGGTTAGAAAGTTTGGGTAGCGCTTTAGAAGGAGAAGTTGATAGCATAAAACAAATAAGAGAAAAATTAGAGCCCAATGATCCTCTACGTTATGAAATAGAACGGATAGGTATATTAGGTGTTGTAGAATCAATAAAAATCAAACGGGGAGATTATAGTTAAAGAGGCTATGGAGAAAAAAAAGATTTTGGTTATAGAAGATGATCCTGAAGTGCTCTCTATGTTAACAGATTATTTATCTTTTTTAGGTTATGATGTAACTTCTGCACACGATGGTCTTGAAGGGATTAAAGAAGTCAAAACCAATGAATATGACCTTGTGATTACAGATCTTACAATGCCTTATATAAGTGGGATAGGAATTATAACTGTATTAAAAAAAGACCATCCAGAAGTACCTGTAATTGCTATTACAGGTTATGGTTACTATGCAGAGGAATTAGCTCAAGAAAATAAAGCAGATTGCATATTAAGTAAGCCATTTGATGTTAATAAACTTAAAGAGGCAATGGTCTCTCTTCTCTCAAAATAAACCATTAACTACCTTCTGAAAAACAACTAATTAAAAAATATCCCCCATTTCCCTGAAACTTATCCATTTAGTTTTTATAGTCGATAAAAAAATCACAAAATTTATGAGCTTGAAGGAATTATGTCTTTTTATAAAAATTCTAAAGAATTATTAAAAGACTTTAGTAACATTCAATATATATTTGGATTAGTTCTTATTGCTAATCTTGGTAGGAAACGTATATTTAAGTTGTTAAATAAGTTCTCCTCTTTTAAAGCAATTTGGAAAGCTAAAAAAGAAGACTTAAAAGAAATAAAAGGTATAGGCTTAAGTGTCATAAATTCTATATTAAAAGGCCCTAATAAAGAACAAATAAAAATATTAATAGAACATATTGAACAGCTTAAAGCATGGGTAGTTATAAATGATGGTGAAGAATTCCCGCCTCTTCTTTTATCTATCCCAGATCCCCCTTTTTTAATATTTGGACAAGGAGACTATAGTGTATTAAAAACATCTAGTATAGCAATTGTTGGCTCTAGAAATGCAACCTCATATGGGGAAAAAATGGCATTTGATATTTCTTATGGACTTGCTGAGAAAAACATTACAATTTTATCAGGACTTGCAATAGGAATAGACACTCAAGCACATAAAGGAGCATTAGCTACAAAGCAAGGGAAGACTGTAGCAGTACTTGGATGTGGTCTAGATTTTAATTATCCTAAATCAAACATAGAACTTAGAAAACAAATTATAAAAAATGGGGCTGTTATCACAGAATATTTACCTGGTATTAAACCTAACCCTGGACATTTTCCTGATAGAAATCGTATTATAAGTGGTTTAAGTTTAGGAGTAGTTGTAGTAGAAGCAAGTAAAAAGAGCGGCTCTTTAATCACTGCATCTCACGCACTTGAACAAGGGCGTGAAGTATTTGCCGTACCAGGAAGTGTATGTTCTTATAAAAGCTCAGGCACTCATTGGCTTATAAAACAAGGAGCTAATCTTATTGAAAATGCAAAGGATATTCTGGATGGCATTTCCGTCTTTAATACTTTTAATCAAGAACTAAAACAAAAAGATAAAAAAAATTTACCATTAAAGCATTTAGGGGCTTTAAGTTCTGAAGAAAAACGGCTATATGAAGCCCTTGAACCATA
>JAMONC010000315.1 GCA_027066725.1 Desulfobacterales bacterium | reverse complement strand
CTGCTATCATAGATAATAAACCCGTTCTTATGTTACCAGGCTATCCTGTTGCTGCCCTTCTTACTTTTAAAAAGTTCTTCCCCATTATTCTCTCTAAACTTATGGATAACTCCGAAATACCTGGTAGAGCACCAAAATGTAAAATAACAATAAATACAAACATCAAAACTCCTAAAAAACTTACATATTTCATTAAAGTAAACGTGGATAACTACGTAGCTACTCCAATTAAAAGTGCAGGATCTGGTGTACTATCTGCTATGTTAGAAACTAATGCTATTATAGAGATACCTGAACATATAAACGTGATAGTTAAAAATGACACATTAGAATGCAATTTATTAGGATAAAATTATGAAAAAGATATTATCAATCTGTCCATATTGTGGGTTAGGTTGTAGATTTTTTATTAAAGTAGAAAATAATAATATATTAGGTATAGAACTATATAAAAATGGTATCAATAAAGGGAAATTATGTCCTAAAGGTATAACTGCTATAGACTTTATAAAAAACAAAAATAGACTTAGCCATCCATTAAAACTAGTAAATAATAAACACCTAAATATCAGCTGGGAAACTGCTTTAAAAGAGATATCTAATAGTTTATTAGATATAAAGAATAGATATGGAGCAAATTCTATTGCCTTTTTATCAAGTGCAAGATGTTCTAATGAGGAAAATTATATTTTACAAAAAATAGCTAGATTACTTGGGACAAATAATATAGATCACTGTGCGAGACTATGCCATTCCTCAACTATAGCTGGTTTGTCACAAACACTGGGAGCAGCAGCTCAAACAGGTAGTTTTAATGATATATTAGAATCGAATTTATTATTTATATGTGGATACAATCCAGCAGAAACACATCCAGTAATAATGCAATATATTATTAAAGCTAAACAGCAGGGTACTAAAATAATAGTAGTAGATCCTAGAAAAACAAAAACAAGTTGGTTTGCTGATATATATTTAAATATAAATCCAGGGTCAGATATATTTCTAATTAATAGTATCATTAA
This sequence comes from Desulfobacterales bacterium, assembly GCA_027066725.1. Taxonomy (GTDB): domain Bacteria; phylum Desulfobacterota; class Dissulfuribacteria; order Dissulfuribacterales; family JAMONC01; genus JAMONC01. The sequence goes on along the minus strand of JAMONC010000315.1, from coordinate 5,761 downwards.
TATAATTATAAAAAATAAACTCTACAATAAAAACTTTATATACAAAAGAACTGTAGGTTTTAATAAACTTATTAACTCAACTAAAGATTACGACTTAGATACAGCAGAGAAAATAACAGGAATATCAAAAGATATATTATATAAAACTGCTATAACTTTTGCTACTGCTAAAAAAGCTATAATTATGTGGGCTATGGGAATAACTCAGCATACTACTGGAACTAACAATGTGATAGCTCTCTGTAACTTAGGCTTAATATGTGGATATGTAGGCAAAAAGGGATGCGGTATTTTCCCTATGAGAGGACAAAATAATGTACAAGGTGCTTGTGACATGGGGGCATTACCTAATGTATTTCCTGGATATTTAAAGATTAATGATGATAATTCAAAAAAAATAGAAAAATTTTGGGACTCAAATAATATCTCTAGCAAACCAGGACTAACTATCCAAGAGATATTAGACGCTATATCAAAGGATAAAATTAAAGCCCTTTATGTTATGGGAGAAAATCCTGTAGTTAGTGATCCTGATACTTCACATGTAATTAAAGTACTAAAAAAACTGGAGTTATTGGTAGTACAAGATATTTTTTTAACTTCTACCGCTAGATTAGCCCATTATGTATTACCTGCTGCAGTATACGCAGAAAAAGAGGGATCATTTACAACTAGTGAAAGAAGAGTTCAGTGGAATTTTAAAGCCATTGATCCTCCTAAAGAGGCAAAACCTGACTGGGAAATACTAACCCTCTTAGGTAAAGAGCTAAATCTAAAACAGATAAATTATTCTTCAGTAGAAGATATAACCAATGAAATATCACAACTTATACCTAATTATAGAGGCATAACCCCTGAAAGGTTAAAGGAAGAAATAAATGGTATAAAATGGCCTTGTCCTAGTATAAATCATAAAGGTACAGATATATTACATCAAACTAAATTTGCTACCCCAAGTGGAAAAGCTCATTTTATACCAGTTCATTTTAAATCTCCTAAAGAAGAAATAGATGAAGAATTTCCATTTATTCTGACTACAGTAAGAATCGTAGGACATTATCATACTATGACTATGACTGGTAAAAGTAAAAGTATAACTAAAAGATGGAAAGAACCTTTTGCTGAAATCAATCCTACAGACGCTAATAAATTAAACATCAGTAATAATGATAAAATAAAAATTATTACTAAAAGAGGATCTTATATTTGCAAAGTTAAAATTACAAATAATATAAAACCAAAAATGATAGCATTACCCTGGCACTGGGGAGCTAATATATTAACTAATAGGTTATTAGATCCAACTTCAAAAATACCTGCTTTTAAAATAAATGCTTGTAGAATTGAAAAGGTATAAATCTATGAAACTTCTCATAAATTTAAATAATTGTATAGCATGTAAAGCATGTGAAATAGCATGTGAAAAGGAACATAATGGTATATCTTTTATAACTGTTATTGAGACAGATAATACAGCTTTGCCTATCACATGTAGACATTGTGAAAAAGCACCATGTCTCGAAAACTGCCCGACTAAAGCTATATATAAAGACAAAAATGGTACTATATTGATAAACCAAAATAAATGTATTGGTTGTTATATGTGTTACATAGCATGTCCTTATGGAATACCAGTAATTGATATTAAACAATCAGTAGCCTTTAAATGTGATCTTTGTCAAAAACGTATAAACCAGGGATTAGAACCTATATGTGTAGCTGTATGTCCTACACAAACTCTAGTATTTGATGATCCTATTAGATTTGCAATTTATAAAAAACAAAATGCAGTAAAAAATCTTATTAGAGGAGCAAAAGATGAGATTCGCTTTTCTGTGTAGAGATAAACCTGAACCCTCTAATAGAAAAATAGCTATTATTGGTGCAGGACCTGCTGGTTTAAGCGCAACAGGATATCTAGTTTGTCATGGCCATGAAGTACATATATTTGACAAGCTTCCAGAACCAGGTGGCTTAATGCTCTTTGGCATACCTGAATTTAGAATACCAATATCTAGAGTACGAGAAGGCTTTGCAGAACTAAGAGACATATTTGGCGTTAAGTTCCATGGAAGAACAAAAATAGTATTTGGCAATAAGCCGGATGAAGGTGATAGTTTTGTAGATGAATTTATCGAATTTGACAAACTAATAAAAGATTTTGATGCAGTATTAATAGCAACAGGAACATGGAAGTCTATCATGCCTAAAATAGAAGGTGGGGATCTAAAAGGTGTATTACCTGCATTAAGTCTATTATTTAAAATTAAATGTGCAAGGCTGGGATATATAAGTTGGGACAATATAACTCCTCTAAAAGAAAAGACTGTAGTTATCATAGGTGCTGGGCATACTGCTGTAGATGTCGCTATAGAGTGTATGTCCTTAGGGGCATCCAAAATATATATGTGTTATAGACGCACAATCCTTGAAGCACCTGCAGGATACCATGAGATAAACTTTTTAAAAAATAGAGGGGTAATATGGTATGAACTTTCTATGCCAACTCGTATTATTGGAGAAAATGGTAATGTTAAAGCCATAGAGTTACAACAGTGTAAATTAAGTAAGCCAGATAAGAATGGAAGACGATATCCAATACCAATAGAAAATCAATTTGTCACTATAGATACTAACTATATCATATATGCTATAGGTCAAAAGTTAACCCCACCATTTCAACAAGATATAGATGTTAAACTTGATGATTGGGGAAGGATAATTGTAGATGATCTTCATATGACCTCTAGAGAAGGAATATTCGCTGCTGGTGACATTGTAATAGGTCCATCTAAAGTAGGCCGTGCAATACAAGATGGACTCTATGCCGCAGAAGGGATTAACTATTGGCTTATGGGAGAACAATCATGAAGAAAGTACTATTTATAGACTACAATAGATGTATTGGTTGTGAGACGTGCCAAAGTATATGTGAATTTATACATAGAGATAAACCATTTATTAAAATATTTCAGACATCAACAGGACTATCTATACCAATTACCTGTCATCACTGTGAAAATGCCCCTTGTCTAAACATATGCCCTACAAAAGCCATATATAAAGATGAAGACGATGCTGTTATAATAAACACTGAAAAATGTATAGGTTGCTATATGTGCTTAGCAGTATGTCCTTTTGGCATACCAAGCTTTGATATAAGAATAGGTGCTATGAATAAATGCGATATGTGTGCTGATAGAAGAAAAAGGTCTCTTGCACCTGCCTGTAGTGAAATGTGCCCTTGCGTTGCGATATTCTTTGGAGAACCACAAGCATTAGAACAAACTATAAAGGCCAAGATAGCAGAAGAACTAGCATAGTACTAAATAAATAACTACAAATTACTTACTTTACAAAGTACCATATCGCCTACTTTAGTACCAAGATGGCGAGCGACTACAGGACACTTTGTCTTAAGTAAAAAGAATATATTTGCATCTACATCAGAAAGGGTCTCAAAATTCCCTTGGCCCTTACTAATTATTAGAGGTGCTGAGTAAAAAAGTTTTTTAAATTCTTCACTAGATTTTTCTATTATAGTCCCAGGTGCCTTAAATCCAGATGAGATCACCTTTGCTACCTTATCTATACCTGCAAGCTTGGCATCTTCTAAAGTAGCATCGTTTATGATTGGGCCTCCTCTTACTACATAGGTAACTGGTTTATCTATTGTCTCAATAAAGAGCCTATCAAATACAGTCTCACCAGCATTATCCCCTAAATAAAGCACCCAATCTGCCTTTGAAAGTTCTTCTCTAAACTCTTTTTCTTCCCACCTTCCAAAGGGCTGATGAAGTATTTCTTCTATCTCTTTTTCAAGATCAAATTGTTCATGAGCACCAAAATCTATTACATTACCAACTATAGCAAGCCTTAATGCAAGTCCAAGGGGATCATCAGAGTTTTCTATATCTTTTTTTAATTTTGGGTATAGTTTAAGAGCTGCCTTTGTGCTTTCTTCTTTTACACCTTTAAATGGATCATCACTTCCTACGTGTTTATTTATAAGCTCATATACTCCAATGGCTGTTAAAGGAGGGGGAGAGTCCATAGGAATCTCTTTTATCCTGCCTCCTAGCTCACAAAGCATATCATAGATGGCTTCATCTTTTAGCCTAGCAAGCCTTCCTGCCCTTAGAGCCTGAATCAAAAAACATGGAATACACTCAAGATATGTCTTCATCTTTATCTCTCCATTTTATCATTTGTCCACCTGGGGTATCAATCACAACGACTCCCAATCCTAAAAGTTTATCCCTTAGTTCATCTGCATGTTTAAAATCTTTTCTTTTCCTAGCTTGATCACGTTCCTTTAACAAATTTATTATCTCTTTACTTAGGCTTGGTAATTTATCAGGTATATCTAAAAATGAAAGTACTTTATCAAAATCTTTAAGTAGGTCTAATATCTTTTTGGCATCTTCTTTCCCTAAATTCCCTGTCAATATAACAGGATTTATATTTTTAATAAGGCTATAAATAGCTGCCATTGCACCAGAGATATTTAGATCATCTAAAAGGGCCTCTCTAAAGTCCTTTTTCGTTAATTCCAATAAAGAATTAATATCTAAGTCTCTTAATTCTATACCTTCCTTTTCTAAAGAAATAATATTTATTAACCAGGTTATAAATTCATCTAAACGCTTAAGGGCTTTAGCTGCCTCCTTTAATGCTTTAAAAGAGAAATTTAAGGGTTTTCTATAGTGAGTCCTTAATAAAAAGTAACGAACTTGTCTTCCTGAAAATCCTTTGTCTAAAAGGTCCCTTAAAGTAACAACATTTCCAAGAGACCTAGACATCTTTTTACCTTCTACAAAGATCAACTCACTATGTAACCAAAATCTTGCAAGAGGCCTGCCAGTTATAGCCATTGCCATTGCGATCTCATTTTCATGATGTGGGAATATAAGATCTCGACCACTTGTATGGATATCAAAGAAGTCTCCAAGATACTTTTGTGACATGGCAACACATTCAATGTGCCAGCCTGGTCTCGCCTGACCCCACTTTGTCTTATACCCAATTCCTCTTTTAAGCTCTGATAAAGTAACGCGTTTAAACAAAGTAAAATCAACAGGGCTATCTTTTTCATAGTCATCTAGGTCAACAGTACGTCCTACATGTATCCTACTAAGATCCACACGGGATAAGCGGCCATAAGATGGAAGCTTTGAGATATCAAAATAAACAGATCCATGTTTTACATAAGCATAGCCTTTATCTATCAATTTCTCACAAAGTCTTATCATGTCATCTATATGCTTTGTTGCCCTTGGATAGTAAGAGGCAGGCTTTACCCTAAGGGTCTTAACATCTTCAATAAAGGCATTTGTATAATAATTAGTAAGCTCTTCTAGAGAAATTCCTTTATCAATTGCAGCACATATAGTCTTATCATCAATATCTGTAATATTCATTACATGGGTTACTTCATAACCCTCCCATTCAAGAACACGTCTTAATATATCAGCAACAACTACCCTTCTACAAAGTCCAAGATGAGCAAGCTCATAAGCAGTGGGACCACAAGAATATATACCAACTTTGCCTGGCTTAAGTGGTTCAAAGACCTCTTTTCTACGACTTAAAGTATTTGTAAATTTTAATTGAGGACCCTTTGACTTATCAAAATCAATTCCTACATCAAAAATACCTGTGGAAAGATACCGTTCACCACCATCTGGGAATATTACAACTATGATCCCTTCTTTTAAAAGACTTGCTTGCTCTAGCGCTGCAACCATAGCAGCTCCAGAAC
>JAMONC010000314.1 GCA_027066725.1 Desulfobacterales bacterium | reverse complement strand
CTTTTTATGCGGGCAAAACTCTGGCGGGCTATCACAACCATGAAATGCTTTATAACATTTAAGTCCAACAGCTTCTTTAGGAGAAAGCCCTATTGTATTAGCCATTGCCTTATTTAGACGCACAAAGGTAAAATTCTTATCAATAAGTGCTATGAGGTCAGGAATAGCATCTACAGTACGCTCCCACTCTCTTTTTATATGTTCAATCATTTTGGTGAGATTTTTGTTCTCTTTAATCTCTTTTTCTAATTTTTTTGTATAGTTCTCTAAAAACTTAGTTCTTTCTTTTATAAGTTTTTCTAAGCACTTAACATCTTGACTGAAAACTTGATCTCTATATTTTAATTCAGTGGAAGATAATAGCTCTTTTGAGCTCTTCATAATTAACACCTCCTGAAAATCTACTCTGTACCCATCCGTTTTGCTTATCGAAAGATAATGGAAATTACTAAAGAAAATACAGTAAATAGGTAAAATAAAATTCAGTTTAACTCTTAATTGTCAAAAAAATAGATATTGGTTGAAACTGCTTATTGTAAATAAAAATTAATCTAAGGCGGGCAGATATATTATAAAAGTAGTGCCTTGATTTGGGATGCTTTCCACCTCTATAAGTCCTTCATGTTGTTTTATAATTCCATATACCATAGCAAGTCCAAGACCTGTTCCTTTACCAGTCTTCTTGGTTGTAAAAAATGGATCAAATATATGATTTCTTATTTCTTCACTCATGCCTATACCACTATCTTTTACATATAAAGAAACAAATTTCTTATTTTTACCATTTTCTGACCTACATATATTTTGAGTGCCAATTATTATTTCTCCTCCATTGGGCATAGCATCTTTTGCATTAATAACCAAGTTCATAATTACTTGGCCTATCATTTGAGAGTTCCCTTTAAGCTTCCAAAGTCCTCTATACGTTTCTAGCTTTAAAGATATATCCTTTCCTAGCATATTTCTTAACATATCAGCCATATCTTTTACTGTCTTATTAAGATCAAAAATTTGCATTTCCATTGGAGTCTTACGAATAAATATAAGTAACTGCTTTACAAGTTCCGTTGCTTGAAGGGCTGCCTTTTGAATATTATTTAAATACTGATGGAGACTATCTTCTGGCTTAATCTGCAAAAATAATACTCCTAGGTTCCCCTGAATAACTGTTAAGAGATTATTAAATTCATGGACAACTCCACCAGCAAGCCTTCCTAAAGAAAGCATCTTTTGATTCTGATATATTTCTTGCTCCATCTCTTTTAAAGCAGTTATATCTTCTAAAGTTTCAATAGCTCCTATTATATCTCCGTTTATGTCTTTTAATGGCGCTGCTGTAATATGTAGCCATCTTCCATCCTTCACAAAGGGGAAAAATCCTTCTCCTTTATAAACATCTTTTCCAAGTTCAGATTTCCACCATTTTACATTAGGAAATTTTGTCTTTTTTACGTCCTCTATATTAGCTATCCCATCTACTATCAAATCTGCCAAAGTAACTCTTAACTCTCCATAAGCCTCCATATGTTTTTTAGTACCTTTCATCTCAGAAGCAGGCAATCCTGTTAAAATTTCACAAGCTTTATTCCAATGTAATATCTTATGTTCGTTATCTATTACAAAAAGGGCTATTGGAATGGTCTCCATAACTTCATCAAAGGTTTTTTCTACCTTTTTTATCCTTTCAATTAATATTGTTAATAAGATTGAAACTAATATAAAAAAAATAGCCCTGATTATATCACCTGCAATACTAGCTGTAATGTAACTCCTAGCTATAATATGAGATATTATCAAAAAAGAAGCTAAGAATATAGATACAATAACACCTCTTCTTCCCCACCAAAGAGAAGCTATAATTATCGGCACATAAAAGAAATGAGTAAAGATAATTGTAGAATAATGATAAAAATGATTATATATCGTAAGAATTATACAAATTGTGATAAATAGTACAATAATTATAATCTTAAATAAATTACTAAAATCGACCCGATCCTCCACTTATCTCACCTACTTATTTACTTATCAAGTATAATTATAAAATTAGAGTTTATTTAAATTTGTTTAGAGAATTATTTATTAAAACAGAAATTAACTATCTTACTAATTAAGTCAATATTAATTCTGCATTTTGTTCTATTATTTTAATTTCTTCAGTAGTTTTATATCAATAATCTTTTAATTTATAAGAGATAATACCGATAGTATAGCCAGAAATAAAAGATAAAACCTATTTAAACTTAGGCTCATAACACTGAGAAACTTCAAGTTGATAGGAGGTTACTATGTCTTTTTCAATGCAAAAGTTCAAAAGGATGAAGATTAGTAGTAAATTAATGGTTGCTATACTGTTTATTGTATTTGTTTTAATAACTATTCAAAGTATAATGAGTTGGATAAGCTATAAAAAACAAAAATCGACTCTAATGCAAAAAGCAATTGATGGAAAAGAGGTACTCCTTTCAGAGATTAATAACATAGCACATACTCATCTAAAAATGGCAACTATTATATCTGAAATGAAACGTGTAAAGGAAGCTATAGTAAATAGAGATAGAAATGAATTACTAAATGCAGTTGTCCCTATTGTAAAAAGACTAAACCCTAATAGAAATACTTCTCATCCTAAAATCCATTTTGAAATCCCACCAGGGATATCATTTCTAAGGATATGGGAACCAAATAAATATGGTGATAATGTAGCTCAATATAGGGAAGATATTAAAAATGTACTTTTGTTAGGACAAAGTGTATGTGGTATAGAAGTAGGTCATGCAGGAATATCTGTTAGAGGAATTGCTCCTATATTTTTAGAAGGGAAAAGCAAACCTATTGGCTGTGTAGAAGTATTTGGCACACTTAGTGAGGTGGCAAAAGTTATTAAGAATTTAACTCATCAAAAGATAGCTATTTATGGACTTCCCATAGTACAAACAGAACAAATATTTGAAAAAGTAGGAAACTTTAATGTAATTTCTCCTCCCCCTACACAATTTAGCAAATATATTAATGCACAATTTTTAAAAAAGGCTGTTTCAACAAGACATCTTATCTTAAAAGAAGCGGGTGATTACCTAATATCTGCATTTCCATTTAAAGATGATGAAGGACAAATTGTTGGAGTATTTGTAAGATTTATGAATATAGCTGCTCTTAATAAACAGCTTCAGGAAAGCATATATGAATCTGTTGCTGCTGCCATAATTGGATTAATAATTGCCATATCTATTGGACTTATCATGGCACGTTCTATTACAAAACCATTAAACTTTTTAGATTCCAGTCTTAAGAATGCTATAGTTAATACAAATCTAAATGCTGATCTTGGCGTAGAAGAATCAAAATGCTGGGAAATAACAAACTGTAATAAGACGGATTGTCCATGTTATCAGAAATTAGGCACGAAATGCTGGGCAGAAATAGGAAGCCTTTCAGGTAATCCAACATGTCATAAAATAACTAATCATATATATTCTTCTTGTGAAGAATGTCCTGCATACAAACAGGCAATACAAAATGAACTTGAAGAAATTGCAGCTAGCATAGATGCATTTCTACGTACAGTTAAAAAAGTGATTATAGAAGTTAAAAAACAAAGTGAACAAGTAACTTTAGAATCCCAAAGGATGCTTGCGGCAGCAGATCAAATGGCAAAGGCTGCAGAAGAAGGTGAAGAAAAGGCGAAAAATGTAAGTCATGCAGCAGAAAGTGCAAGTGAAAATGTAAGTAGTATAGCAGCAGCTATGGAAGAAATGACTGCTACTGTTGGAGAAATAGCTCAAAACACAGGAGAAGCACAAAATGTGGCACAACATGCCAATGAAGAAGTAGCTCAAGCTAAACAAGTAATTGTTGAGTTAGCTGATGCAGCTTCAAAAATTGGTGAGGTTAGTAAATTAATTGGCTCTATAGCAGAACAAACAAATCTTTTAGCATTAAATGCAACTATTGAAGCAGCTCGTGCAGGTGAAGCAGGAAAAGGCTTTGCAGTAGTAGCAAATGAAGTAAAAGAACTTGCTAAACAAACAGGAGATTCTGTAAATGAAATAGATCAAGTGGTACAAAACCTACAACAAGGTGCCCAAAACGCCATGACCGCTATAGAAAAGATTGTTGAAGTAATGAAACAAGTATCTGAATTATCTGGCAGTATTGCTGCAGCAGTTGAAGAACAAACTGCAACAACAAATGAGGTTAGTGAAAACACTCAACGTGTAAGTAGTGAAGTAAATGAAATGACAAAATTAAGTGAACATATAGCAGAAACTGCAACACAAACTGCCCAAGGAGCAAATGAAGTAAAAGAATCCGCAAATGCCTTAGCAAGTCTATCTGACAGATTAAAACAAATTATTAACCAGTTTAAAACCTAACTATCTCCTTATTCACTACAGTTATTATCCTCTAAAAGAAAGAGCTAAGTTATATAACTTAGCTCTTTCTTTTTTAGAGAATCTAGAGAAAAATGGTTTGCTTAGCATCGTGAGCAAGATCAATAAAAGTCCCAACCCCAACATAATCAAGTCCTGGATAATCTATCATTTCTTCAGGCTTAAATCCCATAAGATCCATAGACATCTCACATATATGTATATTTACCCCAAGCTCTCCTGCTTGTTTTATCATCTCCTCTAAAGACATTACGCCCTTTTTTTTCATAAGTCCCCTTATCATTTTAGGGCCAATTCCGCCCATATTCATAGAAGAAAGAGGAAGCTTTTTACTACCTTTTGGAAGCATCCAACCAAACATCTTACTCATAAAATCCTTTTTGGCTTTTTTATTTGGATCTCTAAGAGCAGCTATTGCCCAAAAAGTAAAAAACATATGTACTTCCATATCATAGGCTGTAGCACCTAGAGCTATTATAAAAGCTCCAAGTATCCTATCTAAAGATCCGCTCATAATTCCTATTACTAAGGAATTTTTAGAAATATCTCTCTTTAATTCTTTAATCTGGTTATCTAGTTCCTGAATACTTGATTTTATTTCTGCTAATACCTTTTTTAAATTATCCTCTACCATATCTTGAACTCCTCTATCAAAAGTTAGAATGATTCTAATATAAAAATTTAAATAATTCAATAAATAATTTTCAGTCATATAGAGTTGCACATGAAGTTGTTTTTTTAATTTATTCTTATCTTTTTTTTCTTATTGTTACTTTTTCTACTACCTTTTTATAATAAAATTGATTTTTCTCTAAGTTTATTGGCCTTTTTCTAAGCATATTTATTTTCATAACAATCACATTTAATTTTCTAACTTGCCTATATCTTTCTTCTTCATCTTGGGCATTTCTAAGAAGATCCATCGTAGTTCTAATCTCTTTCTCAGCTTCTATCTCTGGGGGGAGGTATCCTGCATTTTTAAGTATCTTATAGGCCATTCTTAGATCTGGTGGGACAAAAGAATCATCTTCAAATTTAAGGGGCTTCCCCTTCCCTTCAAGGTTTTCAAATTCCCCTTTTTCCATTGCCTCTTTTATCCTCTTTTCTGCAATACGTTCTATGAACAAAAAATCCATCTGCTGCCTCTGTTGTGAAAAATGCTTATATAGAGTAAAAATTTGATATCTTATTTTTTTATGTTATGAAGAGTTATTTAATTTGACAAGAAAGTTTATAAAGAAAATAAATAATAAAAATGATAACAGAGCTTATAGTAAAAAATTTTATTTTAATAAAGGAATTAACTCTAGAATTTAACTCCGGCTTTAGTGCAATTACAGGAGAAACAGGAGCAGGGAAGTCTATTCTTATACGTGCTCTAAAACTTATAATGGGAGATAGGGCTAGTAACGACATAATAGGCCCTTATGGAGAAGGGACTATAATTCAAGCTATATTTAGTATAAATGAATCCATAGAAGAAAAATTAAAAGAACTAGATATCCCTACAGAAGATCAAGAACTAATAATAAAAAGGACTATTTCTCCTAAAAAATCTAGAATATATGTTAATGGACTAGTTGTTAGCCTAGCTGACCTTAAAAATATAACCCAAGGACTCATAAGTATAGAGGGACAACATGCATTTCAACAACTCATGCATCCTAAAGGACACTTAGAGTTACTTGATAAGTTTTCGGAACTCTTGTCCATTAAAAAAGAATTAATAACTACTTATAAAAATGTAAAAAATTTCAATAAAAAATTAGAAGATTTATTGGAAAAGAAAAAAAGAAGCAATGAATATCAAGAAATTATAACCAAAGAAATTTCAGAAATAGAAACCATAAATCCTAAAATTAAAGAAGATATAGAACTTGAACAAGAGATAAAGATATTAAAATCTGCTGTAGAATTAAAACAAGTATCTTCAAGTGCCTATGATAGGCTTTATTCTAAAAGAGGCTCTGTATATGAGATTATATCTGAGGTAAAAAATGATATATCTAGTATATGCGAGCTAGATCCTAGAATTAATAATATCTTTTCCGAGTTAGAAAATCTTACTTATCAACTAGAAGAAGTCTCTTTTTCTTTAAGAGATTATGAAAAAAATTTGGTTATCGACCCTATAAAACTGGAACAAAAAGAGGCAAGGCTAAGTGATATAAAAAGATTACTAAGACGATATGGTCCCAACATTGAGGACGTATTAACTCACTTAGATACACTAAAAAATCAACTTAAATCTATATCTGAAATCGATCAAGAAATAGAAAAAATAAATGAAAATTTAAAACAGGAATCTGAAAAACTTTTAGAACTTTCTTTTAAGCTCTCGCAAGAAAGAAAAAAACATGCAAAAGAATTAGAAAAATTGGTCGCTGAGGAGTTAAAAGACCTAAATATGGGGGCATGTAAGTTTAAGATA
>JAMONC010000313.1 GCA_027066725.1 Desulfobacterales bacterium | reverse complement strand
CCTTTACAAAATCTGTAGGCAATTCACTATGGGCTGGACTAGAGGCAAAAAATGGTGGTACAAGAGCTGTTGCTGCACTTGAATGAGAAATAGGAGCTGTAGTATTCCCAATTATAGGTATAACATAAGTTGGGGTAATTCCTAAAATAAGACAACTTATAGCTAAAATCACCATAGATGTTCTAGTTGAAAGAGCTGCTTTTTTGGCCCTATGTGCCATTTCAGAGCGTGACATCCCTAAAAATCCCATAGCAAATGCCTTTACAAAGCAAGTAACAGCCAATGCGGCAGTTAATGCTAAGACTGCACCACATAGAGCGAATATGACCTTTACCCAGGTAGCACTAAGACCTGCGCTCATTAACATTGTTTGTAAGGCTAACCACTCACTTACAAATCCATTAAAAGGAGGCATTGCCGATATGGAAAGACAACCTATTAAAAATGCTGCACCTGTTATTGGCATATATTTTAATAGGCCCCCTAAAAGATCTAAGTCTCTTATGCCAGTTGATGCCTCAACTGCACCAGCACCTGTAAATAAAAGGCTTTTATAAACACTGTGGTTAATCATGTGATATAGCCCAGCAACAAATGCAATAGCAGCAATTTCTCCATGTCTTGTAGCTGTAAATACAATTCCTGCTCCAATGCAAGCAATTATAATTCCTGAGTTTTCAATAGAAGAATGAGCTAACATTGTTTTTAGATCATTCTCTGTAGTCGCATACAATATGCCTGTTAGGGCAGTAATAGTTCCTATTACAAGCATAATAAGTCCAAAAAGCATGTGATTTACAGGGATTAAATACATATTGGTACGAATTATGCCATAGATACCCATATTTAGAGTTGCCCCTGCCAAAAGAGGTGTAAATGCAGCAGGAGCTGTTGTATATGCCTTTGGGAGCCAGAAGTTTACAGGAAACAGTCCTGCTTTTACTCCAAAACCGAAAAAGCTGGTTAAAAATATGACCCATAACATCAAGTTAGATAAGTCAGGTGCACTTTGAAAAATCTTTGAAAACTCTAAACTGCCTGCATGTACTGCAAGAATAATAAGTCCAATTGCTGCTAAAAGAGTTCCTGCCTCACTTATTGCAAGCATTTGATAACTAGAAGATGTCTCTTGTTCTCCATAGTCATTTAGAGTTACTAAGAGATAGATTAAAATTGACATAATCTCCCAGGTAATCAAAAAACTTAAGACATCTTTTGCACTAATAACTGCACAAAGAGAGGCTATAAGTAAAAGGTACATTACTCCATAGGCTTTTAGATTATAGCCTCTAAAAGCCACTTTTAATTGTCCAAGCTCATGAATTGATACACAAAAACCAATAAAAGCTGTAATAGAAAGAAATAGGCCAGATATCCTATCTAATCCAAAAGACATATTTCCTAGAGTTGGAATATGCCATAACAAAATATTAGGACCTGTTCCTTTAATAAGGCTAGATATCCCCATTATAAAAAACAAAATAGATGTAATTAATCCAAAAAGAGAAACAGTATAAGGTATTAATTTTTGAGGCAAAAATATACACACTATTGCCCCAATAAAACAAAGGGCAAATGCTAAGATAAATATTGATAAAAGCTCCATCTAAAGCCTCCTATGTACTGATTTTATTGTCTTTTTGGCTTCATCTTTCCTGATAAAATTAATAAACCATAAAGTATTGCCAAAGGTGGTGGTGGATCCCCTGGAACTTCAAGATCAACGGGTATTATCTCTGAGACACTAGATGCTGTAATAAAACTAGGGGTAAATATTCCACCAGAAATTGCACATGTTCCAACTGCCATTACCCTTTTAGGAGTTGGCATTGCATCAAAGGCCTTTTTTAAAGCAAGCTCCATATGATGCGTAACAGGCCCTACTACCATTAATATATCAGCCTTTCTTGGAGAAGGAGTTACAAAAAATCCTAATCTATGCATGTTATAATAAGGATTATTAAGAAGCTCTACTTCACTAAGACATGCCCCACAACTTCCTGTATCTACAACCAATATATGAATTGAAGACTGAAAAGAGCTCTTTAAAGGACCTTGTCCCTTTTTAGTAAAATAAGCCCATTCATAACTCATCTCCCAACTTAACTTTCCACCTCTGTCATCTTTACATCTATAACAATGAATACAACGCGAATAATCTATCTCTGTTTTTTTTCCTTTCTTTCTTATAGCACTTGTTGGACATATAGAAGGATCAATCTTTGATGCTTCTGTTAAAACTGGCCTTCCTGGACTAATACCAGGTGAGGTGTCTTCTTTTTTAGGATACTTGGTTGTCTTAATCCCTGTTCTAATGCCTTCTATAATCCACTGTTTCATAATTATACCTCTTTAGCTTAAAAATTAACGATCATTTTCTGCAACAGATAGTCCAAAGCTGGCTAAGATAATTGGGAAATCCTGAAAAGCAAATCCTTCTGTTGATAAATGAAATGCATGCCAATTGAAAAATGCGGGGGTAATAATCCTATAGCGTTCTATGTTACCCTTTTGATCTAATCTTACCCAATGAAGAGCAGCACCTGAGGGAGCCTCAACCAAAGAAATACCAACAGGCTTTTTAGAAAGTTTCTCTTTAAAATTTTCTATATTAAAATCAATTTTACCATCTAATCTACTATTATTTAATAAATCAACTACTTGCTTTATTATCTTTATAGATTCTTTAGCTTCCTTAAAAAAGACCCTTAATCTTGCATACCCATCACCTTCAACTTCAAGAGCACATTCAAAATTAAGTTCATCATAACAAAGGTATGGTATATCCCGTCTTAGATCAAAATCCTGTCCGCAAGCCCTTCCCACAGGTCCTACAAGACAAAGTTGACGTGCTTGTTCAGGATTTATAATTCCAACTTCTTCAAGTCTATCTAAAAAACTAGATGAAAATCTAAGCATTCCCTCTAAGCGCTTGATCCTCTTTTGTAAGGATGTGCACTTTTGGGCAAGCAAAGAACAACTATCATATGAAATATCTTTTAATAGCCCACCTATATTAGCAAGTCCAAATAAGTATCTATGACCAGAAAACTCACAACTTATACGCAAGAGTTCTTCATGAAGAATTCCTGCTTGACTAGTTGCAACACAAAGCCCTGTGGAGTTACAAATTCCTTCTATTCTTGCAATATGATGTCTTAAACGTTCAAGTTCACATATAAGAGTACGAAGTAACAATATATGCTTAGGACATTTTATTCCCAAGGCATTTTCAACCGCTAGAGAAAAACCAAGAGCATGAGAAAATGCACTTGTACCTGAAAATCTCTCTGCTAACAAAATTACATCAGAGACAGATCTTCCCTCTGCTAACTTTTCTACTGCCCTATATTTATAAAATAGTCTTGTTTTAGCCCTAATTATTTCTTCTCCTACTGTCTCAAGCATAAAATGGACTGCTTCACTTGGTCCTGAGTAAATAGGGCCAATTGGCATTGCAAAAACCCCTTGCCCTTCAACTATTCTTATAGGTTTCCAAAAATCCGGGCCTATTCCTGCCTTTTTATAAAGAGGTTGCTTAACATCAAATTCCTTTCTCATTGGCTTTATAGTCTTTCCCCAAGACTCATTATGAATAACAAAATCTCCTAAGCGAGGATGGCCTCTAAAGCCAATTCCAAAAAGATCTTCTATCTCCCTTTCTATCCAATCTGCACCATGAATAACTGTAGAAATACTAGGAATAGGCCTAGGAGAGACCTCATCTTCTATCTCTAACATCAAAGCTTTTTGATCTTTATTTAAATAAAATAAGTAGTAAAGCCTTCTTGTGTCATCCTGTTCTGCTATTATTCCACCAAAACGTAGGTGTTTCTTATGAAATAGATATCTACAAACCTCTAATAAGTAATCTTTATCTATTTTTAAGAGAGGTAAGCAAGACAACTGTGACTGTTTAACCTCTTTAGCAATATTTTTTATATCTGCAATTAATGTAGTTAACATTTATGATCCCCTCCTTAGTGACATAGGACTAAAGCAGCCATTTTTAAAAGTTGATAGAGTTGAGGTGGTATATAAACTCCCAAGACGATAACTGGTATAATGGCTAATAACATAGAGGCCTTACATGTAAGTGGAAGTTTATGTTTAGCTACAGGAGGAGACTCTGGCCTTCCAAAGACCATAGAATTTATATGAAACATAACCCCAAAAAATGCAGTTATAATAAAGAACACAAGAAGAGCTACTGTTATCCAGTGTTTTACTAAAATAGCCGCTTTTACAATAGAAAATTCACTAATAAAGACTGCAAATGGTGGAGCCCCAGCTATTGCAAGGCCTCCAATAAGGAGTGCTATACCAGAGAAGGGATTTAAATGTATGAGTCCTCTAACCTTAGAAATTTGGCGTGTACCTGTTATAAGAAGGGCTGCGCCTGCTGCGTAGAAACAAAAAGACTTTGTAACTGCATGGCTGACAATCTGCATCATGGTTGCAAGATGTCCTGCTCCAAGTCCAATTCCTGCTGCAGTAAAGATGATGCCCATATGCTCTACTGTAGAGAAAGCAAATAATCTTTTAAAATCTTTTACTTGAATAAGTAAAAATGCAGCACAGCCAAGAGATATTAATCCAACAACTCTAGCCCAAAGAAGAGCATCTACCCCTTTAGCAGCTTCAAATACAGGAAGAAGTTTTAAGATGACATACAAAATTGTTGTAGTTTCAATACCAGAAAGAAGTGCACAAACAGGAGAAGGAGCCTGGCTATGTGCATCTGGAAGCCATGTATGAAGAGGCACAAAGCCTACCTTTGCTCCAAAGCCTATAAGAATAAGAATGAAAGCTGTTTTTAATAGCTCAGGATGCATTTTTGAGGCTATTAAAGATAAGGTAGACCAAGTATATGCGTTTCCCCCAAGATTGTTCCTTGCAGCCCAAAATAGAATCAAGAAACCTAAAAGTGCAATGGCTGCTCCCATAAGGGTAAGAAGCATATATTTCCATGCTGCTTCAAGTGCCTCTTTTGTATTTTCAAAACCAACCAGTAAAATAGAAAATAGGGTTGTTAGCTCAACAGCTATCCATGTAAGATTTGGCTCTTGGATCATTGGAACTGCAAGCATAGAGAAGATAAAAAGATTTAAATTAGCATAGTATAATCTTAACTTTTTAGAATCTACTGTCTCTTGAGCCATATATCCCCAAGAAAATATAGAGGCTGTAGTACTTACAAAGGCAACAAGTAAAAGGATCAAGACACCAAATGCATCTATAGATATCCAGTTTGGAATAGAAATTACACATCCAGTTTTTAGAACTATAAACGCTGTATCTAAACTAAATACAAGAGCTGCTATACTAGAGATTATTGTGGCTCCTGCTGCAACATACCAACTAGCAGGTAAGGCACAAATAAGAGCTGCTAAAATTGGCAAGGCAGGAATTATTAAAAGGTTCATAATGATGCATCCTCCTTAAGGCTTGCCAGTTCTCCAACTTCTGTAGTACCAATATGTTTAGCAATTGCCCTGGTTAATACTCCTACAACAAGTGCTAAAATCAATACATCAAAAGTAACAGCAAGCTCAGCAATTGCTGGTAAATCAGGAGCTATAACAATACCAGCAAAAAATGCCCCATTTTCCATTGCTAAAAGACCAAGTAGCTGAGGAAGAGCTTCCCTTCTTACAGCAAGTGTATATGTACCTAGTAAAACCCCTGCTAAACCAATTGGTAGATTCACCATTGCCCTTACATCTCCTGTTGCATGAATAAGTGGCATGGCAAGAAAATATGAGATAATTGCAAGTACCATTGCTATAAGAAGTGATGTTGGGATGTTTAATACCTGAGATATCTCTCGTCTTGTATAGATTTGTTTTCCCATAGTCTTTTTTAATACCCATGGGATCAATATGGGTTTACTGATTATGGTAATTATGCATACCTCCATAAGATGGCGAGAAAATGGGTGTAGTCCTAGTAAAAAGGCTGATGCTGCAAGTGTTACAGATTGAGCTACATAAAAGCGTAGACAACCTAACATCTGTCTTGTAGCAACAATTCCAAAGGCAGATATTAGAAACAATCCACCGGTTAATGCGTTTAAGTTGTTTATTACATTGGGAGATAAAAAACTCATACCCTTAATATCCTCCATTAATAAAAGATTAGAGAGTAAAAAGACGGGCTATCATTGCTGCAACAGATACAACAAAGGCAGCACCTAAAAATTCTGATATCCTAAATAGTCTTAATTTTGCTAGAGAGGACTCTATAACTACTAAAATCAGAATAAAGACAAACATCTTAAGTAGAATAAGAGGAATAGCAAGTAAAAGGTCCAGGATATTATTGGTAGCAGCAAGTCCCCATGGTGATACTAAGACGTTTAAAAAGATACATAAAAGCACAAAAAACTTCATTTCACCACCCCACTTCATAAGGGCAGCACCTTTACCTGAATATTCAAGTCCTTTTGATTCATCAATCATGGCTATTTCAAAATGCCCTGAGGGATTATCGACAGGTATTCTTCCTGCTTCTGCTAAAATGAGCATTATAAATGCAATCAGTAACAATATATGAGAAGGCTCAAAGAAGTTAGCTGGAGGTGTTATCCATTGCTCTTGTACAATGTAGGGAATAGTTGAACGTGCAACAAAAGAGACTGTAAAAAATACAATCATAAAGACAGGCTCTGCTAAAAAGCCTACCATTCTTGTACGGCTTGCTCCCATAGCCCCATAAGGATTAGCAGTATCAACAGCAGCAAGAGTTGCGAAAAATCCACCTAAAGCAAGTATAAATCCACCACCCAACATATCACCCATAAATGCAAAAAATAGAGGATAGTTAGTTAAAA
>JAMONC010000312.1 GCA_027066725.1 Desulfobacterales bacterium | reverse complement strand
CCAGAGATAGCCTTACTCCATAAAATGGCATCTGTCCCTGTAGAGGAATAAATCGCCACCTTTAACTCTTTTTGCATAAAACCTTTCCTTTTCTATATTTGAGTAAAAGGCAGGTGCAGGCATTAAAAAGTAAAAAAAGGAAGATACAATCTTAAAAAAGTATTATGATTTTTACATGATATCTAACTTTTACTATTTTAGCAAGAAGTTAATGTTACTTTTTGCTAAAAGATGATATTTCTTTTTGTGTTAAGGGTTTTATAATTAAATTTTGTTATGCGGGAAAAGACAATCTATCTTTTAATAATTTGGGCTTCAATCGTATTTCTTTATGGACTTTTTATAGAGCCTGAATGGATAGAAGTAACCCATATATGTATCAAAGACCCTACATTATACAAGGCATGGGGAAGTCTTAAGATTGTTCAGATATCAGACCTTCACATAGGCCGCTCAGGACATATACAAGAAAAACTCATTAAAATCATAAACCATATTAAACCAGATATTGTATGTATTACAGGAGACTTGATGCAATGGGGAGATAGCCCTGGTCCAAGCCTTGACTTTTTAAATCGTATTCCTTCTAAATATGGTGTTTATATTGTACTTGGAGATGCAGATTCATGTTGTGAAGGAAATGAGGGCTGTATATTTTGTCATCCATATACCAGTTTTGGTTGGTTTAATATTGTACGAAATTACCCCTACTTTTTACAAAATCAAGTAGTACATTTGTTTATAAAAGGCCACGAAATTAATATATTAGGAGTTAGCCCCCTTAGCTCACTTCTTGCCGATCCTAAAATAACTAGGATTATAAATGCCCAAAGAGGCCCTGTCCTTGTCCTATCCCATTCATCAATTGGCTGGAATAAGACATGTTTTTCACATCCACAACTTTGGCTTTGTGGAGATACTCATGGTGGACAAATAAGGCTTCCAGAGTGGGTATGGATGAAACTTAAGGTCAAACCTGACCCCAAACACATGCACGGTCTATTTCACAAAGGACATGCTTGGTTATATGTAAATGCAGGTATTGGAGTAACACCAAGGCTACCTCTTAGGATAGGAGTAAGGCCTGAAGTGACTGTATTTACCTTTAAAAAATAAGATGGCAGCTAGAGGAAAACATCTAGCTGCCATGGGGCCTTGAGTGTTTGTGTTGGGGGTTATGGCTTATTTGTTTTTAGCTATAAGCAATTAATAGGCCTCTTCATAAGATAAGTCTTCCTTTCTAACCTTATCTCTAAATGTATAATAGACCCAAGATTGGTAAATAATGATAATAGGTACCATAACAAGTGCTACAACAAGCATGATCTTTAGAGTCAGTGGACTAGATGCTGAATTAAAGGCAGTTAAGCTATATTTTGGATCAAGGCTTGAGGGGAAGAGATTTGGATAAAGCCCTGCTACACCAAAGAATACACAACCTAGTATTGTAGCACTTGATGCAAACCACGCCTTCCACCAGCTCTTTTTAGCTATAAAGAGCCTTGTAAGAAGCAGCCCAACTACTGCTACTAAAGGTATTACCCAAAGGACAGGCCACTTAAAGTAGTTTGCATACAAATTGGTTGCCTTATAGGAATAAGCAAGAAAGATTACTGCAACTATTAAAAGTGGGATCCAAAGCTTTGCTGCTACTGAAGATGCTCTTTTTTGTAGATCTCCTTCTGTCTTTACGCATAGCCAAAGTGCTCCATGAACTAGGAACAATAGTACAAAAAGAATTCCACCTGCTATGCCATAAGGGTTTAAGAGTGTAAATAAGTTTCCATGAAATATACCTTTTCCATCAAAAGGTATACCTTTAAATATATTGGCAAAGGCAACACCAAATAAAAGAGCAGGAATAACACTTCCTATTATAAGGCAAAAATCCCAGATAGATCTCCAAGTAGCACTTTCTACCTTGCCCCTAAATTCAAAAGAAACACCTCTTACAATAAGGGCAAATAATATGATCAAAAGGGGGGTATAAAGCGTACTAAACATAACTGCATAGGTGGTAGGAAATGCAGCAAAGGTTGCTCCACCTGCTGTTATAAGCCATACCTCATTTCCATCCCAAAAGGGGCCTATTGCATTATACATGATACGACGCTCTGTATCGTTTTTTGCCAAAAACGGCATAAGCATGCCTATCCCAAAGTCAAAACCGTCTAACATAAAATATACAGCCCATAAGACACCCCAGAGTATAAACCATATCGTCTCTAACATAGCATTCACCTCCCTTTTTATTTAGCTGTTGCCATAGATGCTTCAGGACCTTTTCTTGCGTACTTAAACAGTAAGAAGAAATCTGCCAGCCCAAGTAAGGAGTAAAGCACAACAAAGGCTATAAGGGAGATGACAATCTGTGTTGGAATAAGTGGGGATACTGCCTGAGATGTCTTCATCATACCATAGACAATCCATGGCTGGCGTCCAACCTCTGCCACTATCCATCCAGCTTCATTTGCTATATAAGGTAGAGGTATACATAAGATAAGTAACTTAAGAAGCCCTGGATGATTTTCTATATTGTTTCGTACAAAAAATCCCCAAAGGCTAAGTAAGATAAATAGTGTACCTAAGCCTACCATGATCCTAAAAGACCAAAATGTAAGATCTACAGGTGGACGATCCTCTTTAGGAAATGCCTTTAAGCCCTTAACTGTAGCACTTGTATTGTCAAAGGCTAAAAAGCTAAGAAGCCCTGGTATCTTACCTATCTCTATAGCATTTCTCTCGTGTTTTGCATCTGGGATTAAAAACAGATACATTGGGGCATGAGACTCTGTATTCCACAAAGACTCCATTGCAGCAAGCTTTGTTGGCTGAGTCTCAGCAACCTCTGATGCATGCATGTGTCCTTCAAGTCCTTCAAATAAGGCGAAAATAAGCGCAAAGATTACTGCAACCTTAAAGGATTTTTTAAATAGGCTAACCTCATTTTTACGAAGAAGATGCCAGGCGCTTACTCCCATTACAAAAAATCCTGCTAAGATATAGGCACCACTTATGGTGTGTAAGAATTCTAATATTGCAAACTTTTGTGTAACTACTCGAGTAAAATCTGTTAGCTCTGCCCTTCCATTTCTAATGACATAGCCTACAGGATGCTGCATCCATGCATTTGCAACCAAAATCCATAGAGCAGATACATTAGATGCTATTGCTACAATCCAAATACAAAGTGCATGAGCCTTTTTAGAGAGTTTTTCCCAACCAAATATCCAAACTCCTAAAAATACAGACTCTAGGAAAAATGCCAGCGTAGCCTCAATGGCTAAAAGCGATCCAAATACATCACCTACATACTTTGAATACTCTGACCAGTTTGTACCAAACTGAAACTCAAGAGTAATTCCTGTAACTACTCCAAGGGCAAAGTTTATAAGAAACAGTTTTCCCCAAAACTTAGTAGCCCTTTTGTAGTCCTCATCCCCTGTCTTTACATAAAGGGTTTCAAAAATAGCAGTTAATATAGAAAGCCCTAGGGTAAGAGGCACAAAAAGAAAATGAAATAAAGATGCAACTGCAAACTGCAGTCGTGAAAGTGCGACAATATCCATATTGCCACCTCCTTTGTTAAATGGATTTAATTTCCTATACGCATAAGACCTTTTGAATATCTTCTAGGAGACTGGAGAATGTATCTTCCATGAATTCTCCATCTCCTTTATATATCTTTAGTCTCTGGGCATTTTGGTTAGTCTCTTTGGAAAGATTAGAGAGGGTAGAACAATCTGTAGCATCTCCAACATTTTTTATCGCAAGAATACTAATCGCTTTAGATTCTACATCTTGATCTAAGAGATATGGTCTAATAAAATCTGCTGCATCGTATTTTTTTAACAACATAGCCCTTACATCAGAAAGTCTCATTATGCCCCAAAGCGCCCCTTTTCTAAGTGGATCATGCTCTAAAAAGTTCCCATCTTCCCAAACATAAGACAGTAAAATCCTTACATATTCTTCGGCTAAAGTAGCATTTTGAACCATTGCCTCAGCCATTGCCTCAGGTGCCCCCCAGCCAATACCACCTGATTCATCATTTAGACTCCACATAAGCCTTCTCATAATAATTCTGGCAGACTCAATGTCTTTTTCAGCAATTCTTGCTACAGCCCTTCCAAAGGCAGAAATAGCCCACCATCTAACCTTATCATCTGAATGATAAAATTGTGAAATAAGAGGATTAATAGCCTTTTTAGCAGGTATTTTATCTAAAAGTGCCATTGCCTCATCAAATGTCTTTGATGAAGACAGTATCTCTAAAACCTTAGCCCTTAATCTTTTATGGCTGCCACTCACTTTGCTCACCTTTATATGCCTTCTTTTATTGCCTTTCCAATGCGTTTACCAAATTCAACACACTCTTTAAGCTGGGCATGGGTTGGAACGTATTGAAAACGAATCCCTGGCTCAAGAATGTTAAATTTCATGTCTTTCATATATTGAGTCATGATCTTTACAGCCTCTCCACTCCAACCATAAGAGCCAAAGGCTGCACCTATTTTTGTGCCAGGTTTTAAGCCCTTCATGTAATTTAAAAATCCTGCCATAGTGGGAAGAAGTCCATTATTAAGGGTTGGGGAGCCTAAAACTATTGCCCTTGCATCAAGGACTTCTGTCATTATGTCAGAGTGATGATTTACCTCTAGATTAAAGACCTTGACGTTAACCCCTTCTTTTTCAATACCATCACATATAGCCTTTGCCATCATCTCTGTGCTATGCCACATGGTGTCATAAACAACTAAGGCCTTTTCTTCTGTCTTGTTATTACACCAGTTGTGATATGCCTCTAATATCTCTTTAACGTGAGATCTCCATACAACACCGTGATCAGGAGCTATCATATCTATCTTAAGATTTAGCTTTTCTAGATTTTCCAATTGCTTTTTAACAAGACGTGAATATAAAAGGATAATATTGGCATAATACTTAGCTGCATGTCTTATAAGCTCACCAATTGAAAGCTCATCATCAAAACGTTCAGTACTTGCTAAGTGTTCACCAAATGCATCATTAGAGAATAAAAGCGCTTCTTCTGGCACATAAGAAAACATGCTATCTGGCCAGTGTAGCATCCTTGTCTCTATAAACTTAATAGAACGCTTACCAAGGCTTATTGTGTCATTTGATTTAACTACCTGATATGGCCAATCTTCCCTGTGAAAGTGGGCAAGAAGTGCCTTTTTACCCATATCTGAACAAAATATCTTCTCTGGTTTTACAAGCTCTATGATCTCAGGAAGGCTTCCACTGTGATCCATCTCCACATGGTTTACAACTATGTAGTCAATCTTCTCTAAAGGAATAATTTCTCTTATTCTATGAATAAGCTCGCTTTTAAATTCCTTTTTTACTGTATCTATAAGGGTAATCTTGTCATCTAAGATCAAATAGGCGTTATAAGTTGTTCCTTTATAGGTAGAGTATCCATGAAAGTCTCTTACATCCCAGTCTATAGCACCTACCCAATATATGTCCTTTTTTATCTCTACGCTTTTCATACCTCACTCCTCATCTCTATCCTCATCTAAAGCTAAAGATCAATCTTCAGTTACTTCAAATTGGTCTTTAGTAGCTCCACAAATAGGGCATACCCAGTCATCAGGTAAATCCTCAAAAGAGGTTCCAGGACTTATATTGGCGTTTTCATCTCCATTTGCCGGATCGTACACATACCCACAGATAGAACACTTATATTTCTTCATCGCCCTTTCTCCTTTTTTTCATTAAAGACTAAGTTGGATTTATGCCTTCCAAAGACCGTGCAAGTTACAATACTCTCTTGCACTTACTGTTTCTTTGTCAGAGATTTCAAAGGCTACCTCTGGAGTTTCACCTGGATTTAGAAATACCCTGAAAGACTTTTCCCCTGAGATGAGTTCAATCCATTCTATGTAATGCTTTTCTTCCATAGGATGAGCTACAGAGCCAACTTTTACCTTGTAGCCGTTTTCTACCTTTTCAATTACAGGCACATGTTTTTCCTGAGCAGCATCAACACTATTTTCTTTTAAAAGGTCCATTGGCTTGCCACAGCAGACAAGCTCGCCCTTTCCTTCATGGATTACCTCTACCATGTTGCCACATACACTACACTTATAAATCTCTAGTCTTTGGGTCATTTTTTAGCTCCTCCATTAAGGTTGGTGATCAATTAGGGGGCCACAGAGGCAAACGCCCCTGTGGCAGCTACTTATTTATGTGTTATGCGCTCTTCCTTATTTAACGTGGACCACAAAGCTTGCTTCATTTACAAGTATTGGCTCATAGTCATGTTTTGAAAGGTGTAAAAATTTACCCACTGAGCTTGGAACCTGGCTATAATAGAGCTTTGCAACTATCTTAACTGGTCCTTTCACTCTTCTTGGAACCTTCCATATATAATGCTCAACTTTTGTCTGGCGTGGTCCAATCCTATAATCTACCAAACTGTTATTAGCCGTATACCATTGACATATTGTCATTCTACCTTTCGGATCAAAGAAAGGTTTTCTAAAGATCCTAGCACCATTTGGTACATCACCATCTCTTTTTAGACCTTTAAAGTTCTTAATGCCCATGATCTCGCCAATAGCCTGATAGGCTAAGGCATGAGAATTTGCTATGGTATATTTTTCTCCCTTAAAGCCTTTATGCTGAACAGGTATGGCATATTTATGTCCATTTGCATCAATTGCCCATACCTCTAGCCAAAGCATTCTCTCTTCTGTAGAACCAGATGGGATATAATGGCCAACCTTTCCATTAAAGAGGATTGCCTTAAATTTAACTCTTGCGCCTCTTTTGACCTTTGTAGCCTTTGGATAAAGTGCAAGATTTACTGCACCTTTTAACATATTGGCAAAATGAGAGCCGTGA
>JAMONC010000311.1 GCA_027066725.1 Desulfobacterales bacterium | reverse complement strand
GAACAACATTTAAAATAAACATCAGGATTAAAGCCAAAGCAACTTCAATCCATAAGGTGATATTTAAGGTTATCATTTAAAGCGCCCCTCCTACACTTAACTAATAACGCATGCCTTTGTTTTTTTTACGCTGTTGCACTAATGAATCCCCATTCATCAAAACTTGTTCTAGCTTTTACCTTATTTAAGTTCTACTGTCAATGCCTTTTAACATGATTTTGTAGCTTTTTTATAAAAAGCTAGAAAAAAATCCAAGTCTTGCAAAAAAGTAACTACTTTTAATTTAGTAAAAAAATAATTTGATAATATTTCTGTAATGCTTTTTATATCTATACTTATTTCGTAACTAACTGAAATAATATTTTTTTCTTTATTCAAGTAAGCAAGAAGAGGTTTCCATGTGACATTTATGTATGTTTAATAATATACCAATGCTAGTCAATGTAACCAAAGCAGAAGAGCCACCATAGCTTACTAGAGGTAAAGGAATTCCTACTACAGGTGCCCACCCTAAAACCATAATCATATTTATAAATGTCTGCCAAAACAAAAGTGCAGTTATACCAAAAGCCAAAAAAACCCCAAATCTATCCTTTGCCTCTTTAGAAATACTAAGCCCGCGCCAAAATATGCCTAAATAACATGCAATCAATAAACAACATCCCCAAAACCCCCATTCTTCAGCAAATGTTGCAAAAGCAAAATCAGTATGAGATTCTGGCAAAAATCTTAAATGTACCTGAATCCCATGCTTAAAACCTTGCCCCCATTTACCGCCAGTACCTACAGCTATTTTAGACTCATTTATATGATATCCTCCCTGTTGTTTATATTTATCTGGATGTAAAAAAGCCTCTAGTCTCTGCCTTTGATAAGGGAGCATAGAATGATAAAATACAGGAAAAGCTATAATAATTGAAGTAACAATGATGATAATGGTTTTTAGGTTTAACCTAGCAAAAAATATAATAGTAGCGCTTACAATAGCAATAAGTACTGCAGTACCTAGATCTGGTTGTTTTTTTATTAACCATAGAGGAATAGCCAAAATACAACCAACTAATACAATATCTTGTAAAGTATAACGCTCTTTTATTCTCCTAGAAAAAAAATCTGATAACGCTAAAATAATTGCTAGCTTAGTAAATTCTGAAGGCTGTATACTAATAAAACCTAGATGTATCCATCTATGAACCTTACCATGTGAAACCACCATCACTAATATTAATAAAATTATACAAAAAGCATAAAACCACCAGACCACTTTTCTTAGCAATCTATAATCTTTTAAAAAAAATAAAATAAATATAAACACGAATCCAATTGTATACCAAAGTAATTGTTTATTAGCTAGACTGTTACCTTCTATAATACTGACACTTTTAACAGTTAAAAAACCAGCCAATAATATTCCTGATAGGAATAATAAAAGTAGCCAGTCGATTTTCTTTAAATAAAACTTTATTTCCTCTTCCACACTATCCCTCATCCATTAGTACAATTTAGCTATCTTAAGATTAGAAATAGAAGTAATCATCGGAGATTGGATTTCTGGTCTTGGATGCTGGAGTTTAAGCCAACATTGGAAAATCTTTTTAGCTATTGGTGCAGCAGCAGAACCGCCATGTCCACCATGTTCTACTAAAACTGCAACTGCTATCTTAGGATTATCTGCTGGAGCATAAGCTACAAACCATGCATGATCTCTATATTTCCATTCTAATTTCCTTTCTCTAGTTCGCTTTGCCTGTTTTATAACCTGAGCAGTCCCAGTTTTGCCACATATTTTTAACCCTTTTATTTTACATCTCCAACCAGTACCATGTTTATCTTCAACAACTCCCTCTAGAGCTCTTCTAATATCCTTTAGGAACTTCTGCTTAACTGGCAGACGCCATTGTACAATAGGTTTAAAGGTATCTAAAACTTTCCCCTGCCAATCTTTTATCTTATAAATATACTGAGGCTTTAAAACCAATCCATTCGGATTTGCTACAGCACTAATCATTCTAGCCGCCTGAATGGGTGTAACTAAAACGAAGCCCTGTCCAATTGCCATATTAAGCGTGTCACCATCTTGCCACTTTTCCTGCCATCTTCTAAGCTTCCACTCTGGAGTTGGTATAAGCCCTTTAACCTCTCCTGATAAATCTATATCGGTCTTCTCTCCAAATCCAAAATAATGAGCAAATTCTGCAATCTTATCTGACCCTAATAATAATCCTACATGATAAAAATACACGTCACAAGACTGGACAAGTGCTTTATATAAATCTACCTTGCCATGTCCTCTCCAATCCCAACATCTAAAAATCCTTCTTCCAAGCCTTAAATACCCAGGACAATAAAATATTGTAGAAGGAGTAATTACTCCTGTTTGAAGCCCTGCAGCAGCTACTACTATTTTAAATATAGACCCTGGAGCATAACACCCTTGAACGACCCTATCCATAAAAGGATGGGTATCTTTATTATATAAAAATGAAACTATCTTTTTGGTAAGTTTTTTTGAAAACCAAGCTAAATTAATACCAGGGCTACTATAAAATGCTAATATTTGTCCATTCCTAGGGTCAAGAACTACTATAGCCCCCATTTTCCCCTTAAATGCATCCTGTGCAGTACGTTGAAGATCTGCATCAATGGTTAAATAAATATTATCCCCTGGGATAGGAGGCTTAATACTTAATACTTTAACGAACCTATCTACAGCATTTACTTCTATTTTTTTAAACCCTGGTTTACCTGCCAATAGATTTTGAAATTCTCTCTCAACACCTCTTTTACCAACAAGGTCTCCTAGATCAAGATCATTAAATCTTTTTAGATCTGAACTAGAAGCTTCCCTTAAGTATCCAATTAAATGTGGAGCAAGACTACCAAGAGGATACCTTCTTTGAGAATCTACAGTAATTGTGACACCTGGCATTGAATAAAGTCGGGCTTCAATCTTTGCTAAAACTTTCCAATCTATATCACTCAATAATACGATTGGTTTGTATATAGGGGTATCTTCTCCTTCTAGTAAATTTTGTTTTAATTTATATTCTGGTACCCCTGTAATTTTAGAGATCTTCATTAACAATTCAGGTATATGTCCACTTGCATCTTGTCTTATAATACAGAGATTAAACCTAGGCCTATTACCAGCAATAACTCTCCCATATCGATCTAAAATTTTACCTCTAGGAGGTTTTAATCTTATAATTCTTATTCTATGTTTACTTGCTTGTTCACAATAGTAATTATACTCATGAATTTGGATATACCATAACCTACCTATAATGAATGCCATGGCTATAGCTATAAGAGATAAAAATACTCTATTGGCTTGAATAAAATATTGTCTTTGTTTTGCTATTTCTCTGGGTGTTAATAGCTCTTCTTCAAAATATTTTCTGATTATTTTTTGAATAATTCTTTTGAGTATCATTTAAATTAAATTTTTTTATCATTTTCTTCTATAAGAAATAGATCATTTAATAATTCAAAAATATAAAACCAAAAAGGAGTTAAAATGGATAGTAATAAAGCCTCTATAACGCCATATGGCCAAACTAAATCTGTAGAATCAGTACCAAACATCAATATAACTATCATAACAGTATTAAGAAACCAGAATAATAAAATATCTTGATACCAAGTTAAATTATCTATTTGGTTATAGATATAACACGATAGAATATAACCAATACATAACGATATTATCCATATTCCAGTAGATGCATAAGTAAATGTACCAGCTATTAAAGCTAACAAAATAACTACTACTATAGATTCAAGAGATCTTTGTCTAAAACTATACCAAATAACTAAAGGCAAAATACCTTCTATGCGAAAATAACTAATCTGCATAGCGGCAAATATAGTAACATCGAATAATAAAATTACATAACCTAAAACTAAAACCAACAGAGCTTGTTTCATAATTAATGCATCATTTTAGTTTTTAATACTATACCCACCCAAGTTATATAATTTAAATTTACAAATGGCTTTACAATAACAGTTTGGAACAATCCATGAGTAACATCAGGGGAAACAGAAATTACTTTGCCTAAAAGAAATCCCTTTGGGAAAATTCCATCTAAGCCAGAAGTAACAATAATATCTCCAACTCTTATATCCTTGCCATTTTGTACAAATTTTAAACTACATATACCATGACCTTGTCCCATTAATATTCCTCTAACTCTGGAACGCTGATCTACCGCTGCAATTCTACAATCATAATCTGTAATTAAAAGAAGCCTACATGTATGTAAAGTCACATCTACCACTTCTCCTGCCACCAATCCCCCTTCTCCTGAATTATCTTTTCCAACAAGTACCGGACTCAACTCTGTTACACCATCACTAAGTCCCTTATTTAAAATCATGCTTCTTATCCATGGAATACCATCAACTGCAATTACTTTAGCAATTAATAAATTCAGTCTAGTGTGTCTTTTTAGATTAAGTTCTTTTCTTAATTCTATATTTTCTAGTTTGACCTCTCGATAATAGGCAAGTTCCTTTTCCAAAGCTACAATTCTATGCTTGAGAGTTAAAATTTCTGGATTACCAGAACCATATATTGATGGATGAAAAATAGAAGAAAACCATCTAGTAGGATAATAAAGGACAGATTCAAAAACAGCATTTACTTCTGTTAACAGAGAAAAACCTGGAATAAGCCCAGGCTCTTCTCTAAAAGGACCTGTGGCTAAAAATACTAATATAGCAACACTAACTACTAATATTACTTTAATCCATTTGTTCCAATTTCCTCGATTTTTTCCAAAAGGATATCTCACTTACTGACCTTACTTTATTAACAATACATGATTAAACTATAGCCACCTCTCTTAAAATATCGAGATTATCAAGTGCTTTTCCTGAACCTAATACTACAGAAGAAAGAGGGTCATCTGCAATAATAATAGGTAAAGAAGTTTCTTCTCTTAACAACTTATCTAAATTTTTAAGAAGTGCCCCTCCTCCAGTGAGAACTATCCCTTTATCAACAATGTCTGCTGCTAATTCTGGAGGGGTTTGCTCCAAAGCAATTTTTACCGTCTCAACTATAGTATCAATTTGCTCACTTATTGCTTCTCTAATTTCTTTAGAATCTATTGTAATAGTCTTTGGCACCCCAGATACAAGATCACGCCCTTTTATCTGCATCTCTTCATAAGGTGGCTCTGGCATAATATCTGCCAATGTCATCTTTATATTTTCTGCAGAATGTTCTCCAATAAGAAGATTATAACGTCTTTTAATATGTTGCAAGATAGCCTGATCCATCTTATCGCCTGCAACCCTAACAGATTTAGAATATACTATCCCTGCCAAAGAAATTACAGCAACCTCTGTAGTACCGCCTCCAATATCCACCACCATATTAGCAGTTGGTTCAGTAATAGGAAGCCCTGCCCCAATTGCAGCAGCCATAGGCTCTTCAATTAAATATACTTCTCTAGCTCCAGCAGATTCAGCAGATTCTCTTACAGCTCTTTTCTCTACCTGGGTAATACCTGAAGGAACACTAATAATAATTCTAGGTCTAACTAATGTCCTACGATTATGAACCTTTCTTATAAAATATCTAAGCATTGCCTCTGTAACTTCAAAATCAGCTATAACTCCGTCTTTCATAGGACGAATAGCAACAATATTACCCGGAGTTTTTCCTAACATTCGTTTAGCTTCTGTACCAACTGCCAAAACTTTATTAGCTCTGACATCTTTTCTAACAGCAACAACAGAAGGCTCTCGCAATACAATCCCTTGACCTTTTACATAGACAAGGGTATTGGCAGTACCTAGGTCTATTGCTAAATCAGAAGAAAACCAGCCAAAAACTGAACCAAATACCATTTGGTTTTAACCCCTTTATAATTTTTAAGTCTATATAAAATTATAATCTTATAATCTTAATCTCTAAACCAAAGCAACCTACCAAAAGCATAAGCCTTTGGCAAGAATTGATTCAACGTAAAAAAAAATTATTTGAAATAATATTTGAAAAAAACCAAAAAACTTATATTTTAAAAAACTAATAAATTTTCTATTAGTTAATTTCGGAGGATAATTAAAAAATTTTTAAAGCACTTCTTGACATAGATGCAATGGTATGGTTATCAAACTAAATCTGTTTAGCCTCAAAATAGAAAGGCTGTTTTATAGTGAATATAATCACCTTAAAATAATAAGGAGTGAAATAAATGAAACGCACTTTTCAACCAAGCAATTTAAAACGTAAAAGAACTCATGGATTTAGAAAAAGAATGAGCACAAAAGCAGGGAGAAAGGTTTTAAGTAGGAGAAGAGCAAAAGGTCGTAAAAGAATAGCAGTATAAATTAAAAAAGAATTAAGGGTAAAGGGGGTTTAAATAGCTCATAGCGCTTCTACAGGGAACAAAAATAAGTGCAATCAGAATTTTAAATCTAAAAATAGATTAAAAGATAGTAAAGAATTTAAGAATGTATACCAAAAAGGGAAAAGATTTTATCTTAAATGGGCTGTGTTAATATTATTACCTAATGAGCTTGGTTATCCGAGGTTAGGACTTAGTGCAAGTCGTAAAAAGTTAGGTAAGGCTATATATAGAAATAAAGCTAAAAGACGAGCTAGAGAATTATTTAGAAAAAATAAGCAGTCCTTAGGTAGCTATGATATAATCATGATTTTGAAATTCCCTATAATTACTATGAAGTGGAAAGATTTAGAAAATTCATATAGGGAAGTTTTGAAAACTATTAATAAAAATATATGAAAAAATCAAATATACATTAACATGAAACAGTTAAATATCATAACTTCCCTTAATTATGTATTAAAAGTTTTTCTAATATCGTTTATAAAAATTTACCAAATATTTATCTCCCCCCTATTAGGGAGACGATGTCGTTTTTACCCTACTTGTTCCCAAT
>JAMONC010000310.1 GCA_027066725.1 Desulfobacterales bacterium | reverse complement strand
CTACAGAGAATTTCCCCCACCACTTGTAATAAGGATATTATTTATTGTTATAAATTGTCAACTATTTTTTTACATTTTATAAAGAAGTTGTATTCAATAGTATATTTTATTTATTAAAGTCTAAATCTGTTGCCTTGCTATTGAATTATAATTTCTTAATTTTATTATAGAATTTATTAATTGAGGTGAAACTATGGGAGAAACAGTAAGAAATGAGCGTGTAGTATTAGATAGTATCTCTACCCTAAATGAAATTAGTAAAAAAGCACCAAAGTTGGAAGCAATACCAACAGGTATAAAGGGACTAGATGATTTATTCTTTACATCTCAAATAACAAAAGGAAAGGCTGTAAAAAAACCTTTAGGGGGAATACCTAAATATAGTGTATTTAATATTACAGTGGTATCTGATACTGGAAAAAGTTTACTTGTAGAACAATTTAGTGTCTATCAAGCTTCAAATGACAACAAAGTTACCTTTATAACTGTGGAAACACCTGCAGAATTTGTGGCTATGGCACTAAAAGAACGAGCTAAATCAATGAATTTAGAAGAAAAAAAAGTTGATGACAATATCATTATTATAGACGCCTCTAGCCATAGGATATTAAGGGAAGATTATTTAGCACTCTTAGATACACTAGCACATGTAATAAAAACATATAAGACTCAGATAGTGGTTATAGATTCTATTACAGGATTTTATGAGAATCGTGAAATGCAAGCAAGATCCATAGTTCGCCCTATATACAACTTTTTAAAAAAATGGCATCAAACAGCACTACTTGTAGCACAAAAACGCTCTGGACATGAAGAATTTTCTGCTGAGGCAGCAGGAGGTTATGCAGTTTCTCATATTGTAGATGGAACAATGGTTTTATTTAAAGAAATAATTGATACCACCTACAAGGAAAGAATGTATGGACTTCCTATAGGTGAAATGATCCGTCTTTTTAGAATAGATGGCTGTAGAATGTGTGGGCATGATTCTTCTACACATATACTAAAAATCACAGACTTAGGATTAATCGAAATTGGTCCTAATCTTATGGAATTAAAAAACAAGGGAGGAGGGGGAAAAAATGATACTAAATGAAGCAGAAATCAAGGTACCTAATATAGAAGGAGAAGCATTAAGGGTATTTCTTAAAACGATAGATCTTATTGGAGGACCCAATATCATTATACATAAAAGAAACCTAACGTGGCTACCAAGCTTGCTTCAGGCCTCTTATATGGTAGTACTTTCTGAACATGGAAAAACTGAATCAGAAATAGCTGAAATTCTAGGAGTTACAAAACAGACAGTTAAAAATACACTTAAGGCAGATGTAGAGGCTGTTAAAAAAAGAATTAAAGAGGAACTAGGAAAAGAAAGTGAAGAAGAAACCAGAACTCATATTGCAGGTGGACTTGCCAAATGGGCATATCAAGAAATAAAAGCAGGGAATGAACATATACCTTTTATTGCAGAATTATATGAAGAATTTAGTAAAGCAGTAGGAATCTTATGGCCTATTGAGGTGCTTCAGAGGATAAGAGGATTAAAATTCCCTACTAGTAAAGATGAAATAGCAAATAGACTTAAAGACTTAAGTTCAATAAAAGATGTGCCACTACATACAGTCTTAGAACATCTACCAAATGAGATAAAAAACCCTGCAGATTTACTCCATCAAATAAAATTGGCTACAACTGATAAGTAAGTGTATTAAAGAAATAATGAGGCTGCTAAGTTATTCTTAGCAGCCTCATTATACATCCTAACTAGAATTTTATAAGCCAAATTGACCAGTATCCACCCACTCCATTTTTAATATAGACCAAAAATCTCTTGCATATCTATAAAGCACATAGTCATATGGAAGCCATCCATATCCATGGTCACCCCAGCCAGTCCCCCATGAATTTCTGATTAACAAAGCACCTGTAGTAGTTTTGTTACACTTTGTATTAGTAATCTTAATATTATCATCATAACCTACTGCCACTATTGCATGTCCCCATATTGCTCTTTCTCCAGGACATGGAAATGGAATACCACCCTTTACATTAGTGTAGTTAAAAGAAGGAAAACCAAAAAATCCAAACATAGATGGTACACCAGCAGCTAGAAGTATCTTTACCCATCTAAGAACAGTTGTAGGAGATATATTCCTTCCTATTGGATCATAACAAAAATATCTCAATGCCTCATAGTTATCTGCTACTGCATAAACAAAAGCTGGTGGCTCTTTATCAAAATCAGGTTTTTTATCTGTATAAGGCCAATATTTTTCTGGTGGAACTCCACAAAGTACTAATGCACCCATTGTAGTTCTTAACCATGCTCCAGTATCTCCTTTTACTCCCATTAAGTCTCTAGTAGTTTTATATATAAACAGTCTTGAGGCATCTATGTACTTATGAAATGCTCTTATTTCATAATATTCCACAACTCCTGCTGCAGCATTTGCAGTACAAGAACCGAGTCTTCCTTGATTTTCTATTGGAGAACACCACGGTCTTAAATCTACTTTTGTGGGCAATCCTTGTGGAGCAGATTCATCCAAACTTATATTTAACTTTTGTATCATTTCCAAAATTACAGGTGTATCTAAAGTATAATCCCTTAAATCTGGTAAAGGTGGAATCCAACCTGTGCCTACATACTCGTTGGTTTCTTGTAATAAGACCTCTTCGTATAATTGATTCATAAAGACCCTCCTTATATGTTGGTTTTGAGTTAGGAAGTAAAGTTAACAATAAAAACTTAAAGTTTTTATAATTTTATTGCTAAAATTATGCCATAGATATAACTCTTTAATATTACAGCATATTTTAGATAATTAATTCATAACTAACATAAAAATTGTCTATTTTATAGACAGTATATTCATATCTAACTGTAAATTAACTTGACAACTATCTAATCTAACTTTAAAAAAATATAAAAAGAGAAAATCTTATTTTATATCTGTCCTTATTTCTTTTCCTAGATAGTTAGTCTAAGGGGTTCATAATGAATTATAATCACCTGTATAAACATAAAATTATTGCTAAAAGTTATTCTATGGTAAAATTGTTAAAACTTATAAAAAAAATAGCTCAAACTAATGCTACAGTTTTAATTCAAGGGGAAACAGGTACAGGTAAAGAACTTATTGCGAGATATATTTATGAAAATAGCCAATTAAAAGATCAACCTTTTATTATAGAAAACTGTGGTGCACTACCTAACAACCTAGTTGAAAGCGAATGGTTCGGACATAAAAAAGGCTCCTTTACTGGTGCGATAAACGAAAAAAAAGGGATATTTGAAATAGCTAATGGTGGAACTATATTTTTAGATGAAATAGGAGAAATTCCTCTTTTCATACAACCCAAGTTATTAAGGATATTACAAGAAGGTGAATTTAGGCCAATAGGTTCTAATCAATATAAAAAAATTAGAGTAAGAATTATTGCCTCAACCAATAAAAAGTTAGAAGAAGAGGTCTTAAAAGGAAATTTCAGAAAAGATCTCTTCTATAGATTAAATGTATTTCAAATTACAATACCACCTCTAAGAGAAAGAAAAGAAGATATTCTTCCCTTAGCAGATTATTTTTTATC
Organism: Desulfobacterales bacterium; assembly: GCA_027066725.1. Classification (GTDB taxonomy): domain Bacteria; phylum Desulfobacterota; class Dissulfuribacteria; order Dissulfuribacterales; family JAMONC01; genus JAMONC01. Next base: position 3,370 of record JAMONC010000310.1, on the reverse strand, counting down.
AACATATTCTAAGGAATTAAATACAATCAAACCTAAATTAGAGAAAAATGTTGAATCTATGCTTTTAGAATTTGACTGGCCAGGAAATGTAAGAGAATTAAAAAATGAGATGGAAAAAGCCATTATATTAGCTGACGGTAAACCTGTAATTACTGAAAACGAAATATCAGAAAGAATTAAAAATTATAAAAATATAAACCCCAAAAAAGCATTATCTCTCCCCTCTATCCACTTAAAAAATATTTCATTAAAGACAGCTATAGAACAATTAGAAAAAAAGATGTTAAAAGAAGTATTGGAAAAAACCAAAGGTAATAAATCAAAGGCTGCTAAAATACTCGGTATTACACGTCAGGGGCTATTAAATAAGATAGCACGTTATGGACTAGAATTTATATTTATATATACATTTTCTTCTCAAGTTATTACTTAATAATATCTATAGAAGAAACTATTGCTTTTGCTAAGTCTTTTAATTTTATATGCTGTCTTCTACTTGCTTTTTGCATAATACGCATTGCTTCGTCACCGTCTATACCCTTTTTTTTGACAAGAATGTCTTTAGCCCTTTCAATTATTTTTCTCTCTTTTAGTTGTTCTTCTAGATTTAGAACATGATTCTTCATAGAGTTAAAATCTTGGGCAGTACAATAGGCGGTCTCTACGGCAGGAATTATATCATCAATAGAGACAGGCTTTACTAAATAACCTAATATACCAGCGTTCTTAGTTTTTTTAATATCATTCCTATCCGAATGAGCAGTAATTAAGACAACAGGAATTACACATTTTCTATCTCTATTAATCTTTTTAGCTGCCTCTATACCATCTAGTTTAGGCATCCTAATATCCATTAAAATCAGATCAGGCTCAAATCTATTAGCAAACTCTACAGCCTCTAATCCATTGCGAGCAATACCTATTACTTTATAGCCATTTTCAGTAAGACTACGACGCACTTCATTAGCAAAAAATAGATCATCTTCAACAATAAGAATAGTTCTTAAGGATGATAAGGTTTTACCTTCTTCTGAAGAGGATTTTTCACTATCCTTCCCCGAAGGCTTGGAAGAATTATTAGAAGAATTAAAAGAGCGATCTTTTTGGGAATCATCAGAACAGATAATAAAATCTCTATTCATTAAATGGGATTGATCTGTGAAAGACAGATTGATACTCACTTTTAGCGTACCTTAACCCCTAAAAAAATTGGCTGGGGGACTAGGATTCGAACCTAGATAAGCAGATCCAGAGTCTGCTGTCCTGCCGTTAGACGATCCCCCAGCTAATGTAAACCAAAAAATACCTTAAGCCTCTGAAATGTCAAGGGAAAAATTAATAACTATCTCTTTCAACAGGAGCGGTTAGTCTTATTGTCTCAATAACCTGTTCAGGATCATCAACAATGTGAAATATAGAAAGATCTTCCTTACTTATTGCTTTATTTCTTAATAATGTTTCAGAAATCCAATCAATCAATCCTTTCCAATAGTCATTGTTTACTAAGATAATTGGAATAGGCTTTATTTTTTTGGTCTGAATAAGCGTTATAGTCTCAAAAAATTCATCTAATGTACCAAAACCACCTGGCATACATACAATGGCTACAGCATAACGAATGAGCATTACCTTGCGAACAAAAAAATACCTAAACTCTACATGTAAATTAGTATAAGGATTTAAAGATTGTTCATGAGGAAGCTTTATATTAAGACCTGCAGAAAGCCCTCCTGCTTCAAAACACCCTTTATTAGCGGCCTCCATTACACCAGGACCACCTCCTGTTACAATAGAAAAACCTGCCCGTGCAAGCCCTTTCCCTATCTTATAAGCATCTTGATATACTTTAGAGCTTGGCTCCACTCTGGCTGAACCAAATATTGTTACTGCTGGATATACCTGGCAAAGTGTCTCAAATCCCTCTACAAACTCAGCTAATATTCTAAACATTCGCCAGGACTCTTGAGCACTTAATGTTTCAAGCACATAGGGATGATCAGGCTTTGTCTTACTGCTACAAAACATATATTTTAAAAACTCCTTTTAAAATTATAACTTAGGAAGTATTCTACTAACTCGTTCGAATAAATCCTCTTCATTTATAGTAACAAGCTTTTTATCTTCCATTAATATACGGCCACCTACAATTACATCCCTTACATCAGATTTTGATACAGAATAAACTATAAGGGAGATAGGATTATGACATGGGAATAAATGAGGTTTATCCAACTCTACAGTAATAATATCTGCCAGGGATCCAGGAGTAATAGTACCTAGATCATCTCTTCCTAAACATTTTGCAGCACCAGATGTTGCCATTTCTAATACCTTAGCTGCAGGTAATACAGTAGGGTCATTACTAATTCCTTTTTGAAGTTTTGCAGCTACATCCATCTCACCAAACATATCTAAGTCATTGTTACTCGCAGCTCCATCTGTACCTAAGAATATATCTACTCCCTTTAAAAGCAGTTCCTTTATTGGAGCAATTCCTGAAGCAAGTTTTAGATTGCTCTCCGGACAATGTGCAACCTTTACCTTATGCCTATATAGTAATTCTATATCTTGCTCTTCTAAAACAACACAGTGAGCAAAGATGGAATTATCACGTAATAATCCTAATGTTTCAAGATATTGAACAGGAGTTAGCCCTCTTTTAAATTTTATCTCATTAAATTCCCACTGAGTTTCAGATACATGAATATGTAAAATTAAACCATTATCCTCTGCATGTTTTATAGCTGCTTTTAAGAGTTCTTCATCACATGTATATGGTGTATGAGGTGTAACCGTAACTGTGATCCTCGGATGATCCCTCCATTTATCATATAGCCTTTTTGTCTCATTTAGTGCCTCATAACCAGATGGAAAAGCAGGGGTTGGAAAATCAAAAAGCCCCTCACCTATCCATGCCCTAAGCCCAACTTTATCAACCACTTCTGCAACATGGTCTTCAAATATATACATGTCAACAAAAGAGGTCGTACCACTTCTTATCATCTCTGCACAGGCAAGCTCTGTACCCAATGCCACCTTTTCTGGCGTAAGTTTGCTCTCTGCTGGAAATATGTATTCTTCTAACCACTTTTTTAGAGGAAGATCATCGGCAAGTCCTCTAAAAAGAGTCATTGGAACATGTGTATGGGCATTTATAAGCCCTGGCATCAAAAGGGCATTTGTTCTATCTAAAATCTTAAGAGGTTCATATCTTTCAAGAAGCTTATTAGCAGGACCAATCTCAATTATCTTATCTTTATCAACTGCAACCGCTTCATTTTCTACAGGCTCAACAGATGGGTCTGTGATTATATATCTTGCCTTTATCAAAAGTGAAATCTTTTTCTTAGACATCTATAAATCCTCCAAA
>JAMONC010000309.1 GCA_027066725.1 Desulfobacterales bacterium | reverse complement strand
TAATTCTTTCAATGTTTTTCCTAACATAACTTTTGTAGCAAGCTTTGCTAAAGGAATACCTGTTGCCTTGCTTACAAAAGGAACTGTCCTTGAAGCACGAGGATTTACCTCTAAAACATAAAGTTGATTATCTTTAACAGCATACTGTACATTCATTAGGCCAATAACATTTAGCTCTTTTGCCATTGCCTTTGTAGCACTTATAATCTGTGCAATTATATTCTTAGAAAGACTTTTTGGGGGAAGTACACAAGCAGAGTCTCCTGAGTGGATCCCTGCTTCTTCAATATGTTCCATTATCCCACCAATAACAGTCATTTTCCCATCACTTATAGCATCAACATCTATCTCTATAGCATCTTGTAAAAACTTATCTATTAATACAGGATGCCCTTCTGAAACTTGAACAGCCTCTGCCATAAACTCTTTAAGCCCCTCTGGTCCATACACTATACGCATTGCACGCCCTCCCAACACATAGGAAGGACGTACTACTACAGGGTATCCTATCTCTTGGGCTATCTTAAGAGCTTGTTCTAGATCAAAAGCAGTTCCATTAGCAGGTTGTACCAAACCCAATTTTTTAAGCATTGCCTGAAAACTTTTTCTATCTTCTGCTCTATCTATACTCTCTGGACTTGTACCAAGTATTTTAACCCCGGCTTTTGCCAATGGAACTGCTAGATTAAGAGGAGTTTGTCCTCCAAACTGAACTATCACTCCTAAAGGATTCTCTGTCTCAACAATATTTAAGACATCTTCTAGTGTAAGTGGCTCAAAATATAGTTTATCAGAGGTATCATAATCTGTTGAAACAGTCTCTGGATTTGAATTTACCATTATGCTTTCATAACCTTCTTCTCTTAAGGCATAAGAAGCATGTACACAACAATAATCAAATTCAATTCCTTGTCCAATCCTGTTAGGACCACCGCCTAAAATCATAACCTTTGGTTTATCAGTTGCCCTTGCCTCATCTTCATCTTCATAGGTTGAATAATAATAAGGTGTATACGCCTCAAACTCTGCTGCACATGTATCCACTAATTTATATACAGCACGAATTCCTTCTTTTTTCCTCAAATTTCTGATTTCATCTTGAGTCTTTCCTGTAAGATATGCGATCTGAAGATCAGAAAATCCCTCCCTCTTAAAATGACGAATTTCTTTCTTAAATCCATCAAAACCAATATTTTTAAGCCTTAACCCTTCTTTATAAAGAATCTCCATGTGATGTAAAAACCAAGGGTCAATCTTTGTAAGTTCATAAATATCCTCTACACTAAAACCTTTTGAAAAAGCAAGCATTATATAAAAAAGACGCTTTGAGTTAGGAACCCTAAGCATCTTTATTATTTCATCTTTATCTGGCTCATATCCTAAAATCTGCCAAGGGTCTCTCCCATCAAAACCAAGCCCTGCTCTTCCTATCTCTAAGGAACGAAGCCCTTTTTGAAGAGCCTCTCTAAAAGTACGGCCAATTGCCATAGTTTCGCCAACACTCTTCATAGAAGTGGTAAGAAGGTCTTCTGTTTCAGGGAATTTTTCAAATGTCCAACGAGGTATTTTAACAACACAATAGTCTATAGTTGGCTCAAAAGAAGCCATTGTTTCACGAGTAATATCATTTGGAATCTCATCTAAAGAGTAACCAATAGCAAGCTTTGCTGCTATTTTAGCAATTGGAAATCCTGTAGCCTTTGAAGCTAGAGCAGATGAACGAGAAACACGGGGATTCATCTCTATTACTACCATATCTCCATTTTCAGGATTAATGGCAAACTGAATATTTGACCCACCTGTATCAACACCAATCTCTCTTATAATAGCAAGGGCAGCATCTCTCATGCGCTGATATTCTCTATCTGTAAGAGTCTGTGCTGGAGCAACTGTAATACTATCTCCTGTATGAACCCCCATTGGATCAAAATTTTCAATACTACAAACAATTACAACATTATCTTTACAATCCCGCATCACTTCAAGTTCAAACTCTTTCCAACCCAATACAGACTCTTCAAGCATAACCTCATGTATCATGCTCATATCAAGGCCTTGGGCACATATCTCCTCAAGATCTTCTTTATTGTATACAACCCCTCCCCCAGTACCACCTAAAGTAAAACTAGGTCTTACAATAAGAGGATAACCAACCCTTTGTGCAGCCTCTCTTGCTTCCTCCATTGAACGAACTATCTCACTCTTAGGGATCCTAAGCCCTATGCGTTCCATAGAAGCCCTAAAAAGTTCTCTATCCTCAGCTTTATGGATAACCTCAGGGCTTGCCCCTATCATCTCAACACCAAACTTTTCCAGTACCCCCTCTTCTGCCACTTTAACCGCAGTATTAAGCCCTGTTTGTCCACCAAGTGTTGGGAGTATGGCATCAGGCCTTTCTTTTTCTATTATTTTTGCTACCACCTCTGGAGTAATGGGTTCAATATAAGTCCTATCAGCAACTGCAGGGTCAGTCATTATGGTGGCAGGATTTGAATTTACTAATACTACTTCAAAACCTTCCTCTTTAAGGGCCTTACATGCCTGAGTGCCGGAATAATCAAATTCACATGCCTGACCAATTACTATAGGGCCTGAACCAATTATAAGAATCTTTTTTATATCTTGTCTCTTTGGCATGACTTAGCTTTCTGTCCTTCTTATTTTTTATTTTTTTATCAAACGTTAGGTAGGTTAATTTTAACTTTTATGTTCTTTTAAAATAGTATCTATAAATTCTTCAAATAAATATTGGGCATCATGAGGACCTGGAGCATTTTCTGGATGATATTGTACAGAAAATGCCCTTATCCCTTCATGACATATTCCTTCTACCGTATAGTCATTTAAATTAATATGTGTTACTTCTACATCAGAAGGAAGGGAGTCCTTATCTACCGCAAAACCATGGTTTTGAGCAGTAATCTCAATCCTTCCAGTCTTAAGATTCTTAACTGGCTGATTACCTCCTCGATGGCCAAATTTTAACTTGTATGTCTTTGCCCCTAATGCAAGACTTAATATTTGATGGCCTAAACATATACCAAATATAGGCCTTCTTCCCAAAAGGGATTTAACTGTAGAGATTGTCTCAGTAAGAGCTGCGGGGTCCCCTGGACCATTTGATAAAAATATACCATCAGGTTCAACAGCCATAATCTCATCTGCTTTAGCTGTTGCCGGGAATATATGGCACTTACAACCAAATGCAGTAAATATCCTTAATTGATTAAGCTTAAGACCACAGTCTATTACAGCTATTTTAATACCAATCTCTTTAATAAGTTTAGCCTTTTCACTATTTACATCTATTCCAGGCCAAGACTTATCGACCTCTTCTAATATATAGGGAGCATTACAAGTCACCTCTTTAGCTAAGTTCCTACCAATAAGTCCTGGAGAATCCTGTGCTTTTTTTATAAGAGATTCTGGACTAAGATCCCTAGTAGAAATAACTGCCTTTTTTGCACCAGCAAGCCTTATATGCCTTGTAAGTGCCCTTGTATCTACCTGATCTATCCCAAGGACATTATGCTGTCTTAAAAAATCTGCAAGAGACCTTTTTGCCCTCCAATTACTGTAAAAATCTTGATACTCTCTAACAATAAAGGCTTCCATATGAATAGCTGATGATTCATTGTCTTCCTCATTTACACCATAATTACCAATAAGAGGATATGTCATTGTAACCATCTGGCCTTTATAGGAAGGGTCAGTCAGGATCTCTTGATAACCAGTCATACTGGTATTAAAAACAATCTCCCCAAAAACCTCACCATCACCAGTAAAAGAACGGCCTTCAAAAATTCGGCCATCTTCAAGGGCTATTAGTGCCTTCATAATTTTCCCTTTCGGTTGCTTCTCAAAAAAACAAACCCCAAATTATATGAAATTTATGGCTGTTCAACTATAGCTAGGTAGATAACTAGAGTCAATAAGATAAGAAAAAATTGCGGAATTATATCTGAATCAACTTAACACCTGCTTCTTCTAACATATCACGTGACAATTCATCTGCATAACCTTCTTTAAAATATATTGCTTTTATACCTGCATTAATAAGCATCTTTGTACAAATAATACATGGCAAATTAGTACAATAAAGTGTGGAATTTGCTACACAAATTCCATGATAAGCAGCTTGAATTAAAACATTTTGCTCTGCATGAAGTCCTCTACAAAGCTCATGTCTTTGTCCTGAAGGAACATTTAATTTCTCTCTTAGACATCCCACTTCAAGACAATGCCTTATACCACTTGGAGCCCCATTATATCCTGTTGCAAGAATGCGATGATCTTTTACTAATACAGCTCCTACCTTTCTTCTAAGACAGGTAGAACGTGAGGCAACTAGCTCAGCAATTGCCATAAAATACTCATGCCAACTTGGTCTTGAATTTAACTCTTTATCTTCCATTGTTATAATTCATTCACTATTTTTTGTTGTTCAGCATAAAGTGGAAATTTTTCACAAAGCTCTTTTATCTCAAGCCTAATCTTACGGCGTAAAGATTTATCATCTGGATTATCAAGAAGATCGGCAATAAAATTGCCAATTAATTCCATCTCAGATTCTCCAAGTCCACGGGTTGTAACACCTGGTGTTCCAATACGAATACCACTTGTAACCCTTGGAGGCTTGGTATCAAAAGGAATAGCATTTTTATTTACAGTAATTCCTGCACTCTCAAGTATCTCTTCTGCCTGAGCACCTGTAAGATTATGTCCTGAAAGATCAACTAATATAAGATGATTATCAGTACCCCCAGATACCAATCTAAAACCTCTTTCTTCTAAAGTTTTAGCTAACCTCTTTGCATTTGCGACAACCTTTTGCTGATAAGATTTAAATTCTGGTTCAAGAGCCTCTTTAAATGCTACTGCTTTTGCAGCAATAACATTCATTAAAGGTCCTCCTTGAATACCTGGGAAAACCTGGCTGTTTAAAAGCTTGCTATATTCTTCCTTTGCTAAAACAAAACCACCTCGTGGACCACGAAGTGTCTTATGAGTAGTAGATGTAACAAAATCTGCAAAAGGAACAGGAGAAGGATGAATACCTGCAGCAACAAGACCTGCAATATGTGCCATATCTACCATAAGATATGCACCAACTTCATCTGCTATCATCTTAAACATTGCAAAATCTATAGTGCGAGGGTAAGCACTAGCACCTGCAATAATTAAACGGGGACGATGTTCTTTAGCCTTTTTAGCTACATCATCATAGTCTATTGTCTCTGTTTCTTTGCTTACACCATAATGAACAATATTATAAAGTTTTCCTGAAAAACTCACAGATGCACCATGAGATAAATGACCACCATGAGCAAGATTCATAGATAAGATCGTGTCTCCTGGCTGAAGAGTTGCAAAATAAACTGCCATATTTGCCTGAGAGCCTGAATGGGGCTGAACATTTGCATATTCAGAACCAAAAAGCATATTAAGTCTATCAACAGCTAGTCGCTCAACCATATCCATATATTCACAGCCACCATAATACCTACGCCCAGGATAGCCCTCAGCATATTTGTTCATAAAACAGCTTCCCTCTGCTTCCATCACAGCAGGACTTGCAAAATTTTCTGAGGCTATCATCTCAAGCTGGCCAGTCTGACGTTCAAGCTCTCCTCTTATTGCCTGAAATACCTCAGGATCAGTCTTATATAAATGAATCATATCCATGCCCCCAAAAAGTAATGATTAATATCCTGCTTGGTCAATCATATCTATTCTTTTTTGGTGCCTACCACCTTCAAAAGAGGTATTTAACCACGTTTTGACTATTTCTTCTGCAAGGATATTACCTATAATACGCCCACCAAGACATAATACATTTGAGTCGTTATGCTCCCTGCTAAGCCGTGCAGTAAGAACATGGTAACAAAGCGCTGCCCTAACCCCAGGTACTCTATTAGCTACTATGGACATACCAAGTCCTGTACCACAGACCAAGATTGCCCTATCACACTCTTTTGAAGCAACCATTAAAGCAGCCTTTCGTCCAAACTCTGGATAATCAACAGATTCTGTCGAGTAGCACCCCACATCAATAAACTCCTCGCCAACTGAACGAAGAAAATCCTTTAAATGTTCCTTTAATTCAAAACCAGCATGATCACTTGCTAGAGCGATAAGCATTTTTCTCTCCTATTGATGTTGGGTTAAAAAATAAAAATTTACTTTTCAAAACGTTTAAAAATCAAAACAGCATTGGTTCCACCAAAACCAAAAGAATTCGACATGACTATATCGAGTCTTTGCTTTCTTGGCTCGTTTGGGACATAGTCAAGATCGCATTCAGGATCTGGCACTTCATAGTTTATAGTAGGTGGTATAATTTCGTCTTCTATTGCCTTTACACAAAAAACAGCCTCTACCCCACCAGCACCTCCTAAAAGATGCCCAGTCATAGACTTGGTAGAACTTACAGGAATTTCTTTTGCTCTTTCCTTAAAAACAGTCTTAATAGCATTTGTCTCACAGACATCATTTAAGGGTGTACTTGTACCGTGAGCATTTATGTAATCAACATCTTTATACGTAATCCCTGCATCTTCTAGTGCCATCTCCATGCACCTGACTCCACCTTCTCCATCAGGAGGAGGAGCTGTCATATGATATGCATCCCCAGTAAGTCCATAACCAATTATCTCTGCATATATTTTAGCACCTCGTTTCTTTGCATGAGAAAGCTCCTCTATAACAAGCATTCCAGAACCTTCACCTATTATAAATCCATCTCTTTCTTTATCAAAAGGCCTAGATGCTTTCTCTGGCTCATCATTTCTAGTAGAAAGTGCCTTAAGAGCAGAAAAACCTCCTAAAGCAAGAGGGGTAATAACAGACTCTGCTCCACCTGTTATCATAATATCTGCAACACCACGTTGAATGACTTTAAAAGCCTCACCAATTGCATGAGAACCTGCAGCACATGCAGTACAAAGTACTGTATTAGGACCCTTGGCACCAAACATTATAGAAATCTGGCCTGATCCCATATTAGGAATAGCCATTGGAATAAAAAATGGACTTACTCTACGAGGTCCTCTTTTTACTATCACATCGCGATAGTGTTCGATAGTACCAAGTCCACCAAGACCACAACCTGTAATAACGCCTGCACGAGGACCTAACTCCTCCCCTAAAAGTCCTGCATCTTCTATTGCCATCCTTGCTGCTGCAACAGCATATTGAACAAAGGGGTCTAGGCGCTTTACAAGTTTTTCAGGCATAAAATCTGTTGGGTTAAATCCCTTAACTTCTCCAGCTATCCTGCAAGGATAACCTTTAGTATCAAAACGGGTTACTGGACCTATACCAGATTTACCCTCACAGATTGCCTTCCAACACTCCTCGACCCCTATACCTAAAGGACAAATTATACCAATACCTGTTACAACTACCCTTCTTTTTTCTCCTATCTCACTCATTTATCCTACACCTAGCTTGTATGTTCTTTTACATACTCTATGGCATCTTTTACTGTCTGAAGCTTTTCAGCTTCTTCATCCGCTATCTCTAAACCAAACTCCTCTTCCATTGCCATAACAAGCTCAACAAGATCTAGTGAATCTGCACCAAGATCATCTACAAAAGAGGCCTCTGGTACTACCTTCTCTTTTGGTACACTAAGCTGTTTAGAAATAATATCGACCATCTTTTGTTCTATACTCATCTTTCTCCTCCCTATTATCTACTTTTCGTATTTTTTGTTTTTATTTAAAATAAAATAGCTATCCCATATAAAGTCCACCGTTTATATGAAGTACTTCTCCAGTTATATATGAAGCACTCTCTGTTGCCAAAAAAGAAACTGCATTTGCAATTTCATCAGCCTTCCCAAATCTACCAACAGGAATAGCCTTTAATATCTGATCCTTAATCTTTTCTGGAACCTTAGCTGTCATATCTGTATCAATAAACCCAGGAGCAACTACATTAACAGTAATTCCTCTAGAAGCAACTTCTTTAGCAAGAGACCGAGAAAATCCTACAATACCTGCCTTTGTTGCTGCATAATTTACTTGACCAGCATTTCCCATTGATCCAATAACAGAACCAATATTTATTATTCTACCCCATCTTTGCCTCATCATGTTGGAAATGATAGCCTTACAACAATTAAAAACTCCTTTAAGATTTACATTTATAACAGCATCCCACTCTTCCTCTTTCATGCGGGCAAGTAGAGTATCTCTTGTGATTCCTGCGTTGTTTACTAAGATGTGAATAGCACCATATTTATCAAAAATCTTTTCAAAAAATTCACAAACTTGGGGAAAATTAGATACATCAAGCTTAAAACACTCTATTGTACCGCTATAATCTTTTCCTTCTTCAATAACCTTTTTAGCTGCTTCATCATTTGAAGCATAATTAAAAACGACCTTTGCTCCTAATGAAGCAAACTTAAGTACTATTGCCTTACCTATACCTCTTGATCCCCCAGTTACAACTACAACTTTATCCTTAAACTCCTCAAACATTTATCTCCCCCTAATGTCTTCATTCTAATAAATTTTATAGACCTTTTTCCTTTTTTATTTTTTCTATAAGTTTGGGAAGTACTTCTTTGACATCTCCTACTATTCCATAAGTAGAAACATCAAAAATAGGGGCATCAGGGTCTTTATTAATTGCAACAATTATATCCGAGCCTTTCATTCCTACAATGTGTTGAATTGCTCCAGAAACCCCACAGCCAACATATAATTTGGGAGACACGGTTTTCCCCGTTTGGCCAATTTGATGCCTTTCTGAAAGCCAACCTGCATCTGTAACAGCCCTTGTTGCACCTACTGCTCCATCTAAAAGCTTGGCAAGCTCCTCTACTAAAGAAAGATTTTCTTTAGATTCCATCCCTCGGCCGGCAGTAATAATTATATCAGCATTTGCAAGATCTACTCCTGTTTGTTCTTCAACAGTAGACTCAAGTAGCTTAGTAGATGTCTCAAAAAGGGACTCGTCTATTTTAACCTCTATTATTTCCCCTTCTCTAGAGTCATCTGGCTCAAGTGCCTTCATAACATGAGGACGAACTGTTGCCATTTGAGGCCTATGATTAGGGCACACAATGGTTGCAAGTAGATTTCCACCAAAAGCAGGACGCGTTTGCAAAAGAGCTCTATCCTCTATGCGAACATCAAGCTCTGTACAATCTGCAGTAAGCCCGGTCTCAAGTATCGTTGCAACTGCAGGGATATAAGAACGCCCCTGTGCTGTAGCACCTGCTAATATGATCTCCGGCTTATATCTCTTTATAAGTTCTACTAGAACATTTGTATAAGGAATCTCTAAAAATTGCGCCAAGTTAGGATGATCTACTATATAAATCTGATCTGCACCATATTTAATAAGTTCGCTAGCAAAATCTTTAACATTATTACCTATTAATACAGCAGATAGTGGAACATCTAATTTATCAGCAAGTTTTCTTGCACAACCTAAAAGCTCAAAAGTAACAGGGAAAAGTCTTCCTGAACGAAATTCTGCAATAACCCAAACACCACGCCAATTATCCTTATCTAAAATTTTCTGTTCCTCTTTCTTAGATTCTATCTCAAGAGCACCAGATGGACATGTATCAACACATGTTCCACAAAGTGTACATGTATCATGATCAATTTCTGCAACATCATCCTTTATAGATATTGCCCCAAAGGCACAAACTTCCTCACATTCTCCACAACCTGTACATTTATCTTTATCTATTTTTAACATAGCTCGCTATGCCCTCTTCCTTTAGAGTATTCCTGCCTCCTTTAGTCTATTTAAAAGAGTATCTACTTTCTCTTCCACGTCCCCTTCAAGCATCTCCTTTTTAGCCTCAAACTTGGGAACACAAGTAGTTACTACCTGTGTAGGGGAACCTGAAAGTCCTACTAAAGAAGTATCAAGACCAAGATCTTTAGCACCCCATACTGGAATATTTGCTTTTTTTGCCTTAAGCTTACCCTTTAAAGAAGGCACTCTTGGGGTATTAATACAGGTAAGAACAGTTACAAGGGCAGGAAGTTTAATCTCTAATATATCATAGCCCTCTTCCCAGGCTCGTTTAACTTTAAGACAATTTGTATCTTTTATAAACTCTAATTCACTTATACAAGTTGCATAATTCAAACCTAAACGTGCAGCAAGTCCAGGACCAACTTGTGCAGTATCTCCATCTATTGCCTGCTTACCACAAAAAACTATATCTGCGCCACCAAGCTTTTTAATGCCGGCTGCAAGAGTTCTAGTAGTTGCTAAAGTATCAGCCCCTGCAAAAGCCCTATCAGATAAAAGTACAGCACTATCTACACCAAGGGCCAAAGCATCCCTTAAGGCACTTTCTGCCTGAGGAGGCCCCATTGTAATACAAACAACTTCTCCTCCAAGTTGTTCCTTTAACTGCACAGCAGCCTCTATAGCATTTAAATCAAAAGGGTTGATCATTGCCTCAACCCCTTCACGAATAAGTGTACCTTTTTCTGGATCAAACCTTACATTTGCCGCATCTGGCACCTGTTTTATACAAACAACAAAACGCATTTTCTCCCCTAATCTCTAAATCTACTTCTTTTTTATTGTATATTCCTTATTAAGGGCTTGTCCTATTACATTTCTCTGTATTTGGTTTGTGCCCTCATATATCTGAAGTATCTTTGCATCTCTCATCATCTTCTCTACTGGATAGTCCTTCATATAGCCATAACCACCAAGTATTTGAACGGCATCAGTTGTAACCTTCATAGCCATATCTGTTGCAAAAAGTTTTGCCATTGCAGCAAGTTTGGCTATGTCTTTTTCTCCAGCATCTATAGTACGGGCAACTGAATACACAAGGGCACGAGCTGCCTCTATTTGGGTAGCCATATCAGCTAACATATGCTGAATGGCTTGAAAAGACATTATTGGTTGTCCAAATTGGATTCGTTCTTTTGCATACTTAACAGCTTCATCAAGAGCTGCTTGTGCAAGACCCACACCAATTGCACCAATTCCTGGCCTTGCAAGATCAAGGGTCTTCATAGCAATTATAAAACCTTGACCTCTCCTTCCTAACAGCCTGTCTTTAGGTATCCTACAATCGTTAAATATGAGCTCCCTTGTAGCAGAAGCCCTAAGCCCCATCTTCCTTTCTTTTTTACCAAAAGAAAAACCAGGATCTGACTTCTCTACTATAAATGCACTAGCTCCTCTTGGACCTTTGTGTTTATCAGTAAGAGCAATAATTGTATAAATTTCTGCTTCTCCACCATTTGTAATCCACTGCTTTGTGCCATTTAAAACCCAGTAATCCCCATCTTCTACTGCTGTTGTTTGAATAGCTCCAGCATCACTTCCTGCATTTGCTTCTGTTAAGCCAAATGCAGCCAATTTCTTACCAGAAGCAATATCAGGAAGATATTTACTTTTTTGTTCATCATTACCAAAAAGAAGGATTGGATAACCACCTAAAGCACTTGCTGCATAGGTAGTAGTAACCGCAATACATCCCCATGCAAGCTGCTCAAGTGCTAAACAATTTTCAAAGCATCCACCACCAAGTCCACCATATTCTTCTGGTATATAAAGTCCAAAGAGGTCAGCTTGTGCCAAATCTTTCATTATATCCCAAGGAAATTCTTCCTTTTCATCCAATTCCGCCCGCACAGGTACTATTTTCTCTTCTGCTATTTGACGGGCAAGATCAACTATCATCTGTTGTTCTTCTGTTAAAAAATAATTCACCTTTCCCATAGTCAATCCTTGCTTCCTTTTGTTTTATTTTTTTATTAAATTACCATCTCATGGTCATCCCAGCCCATGTAAAACCACCACCAAAGGCTACCATGAGAAGTCTCATTCCAGGATGTAACATCCCTGCCCTATTTGCCTCATCAAGGGCGATGGGAATACTTGCAGCAGAGGTATTACCATATTTAGAGATATTGATAAAGACTTTGTCTTTAGAAAGACCTAAACGTTCACGCAAAAATTCTATTATTCTAATATTGGCTTGATGAGCCACCAATAAATCTATATCTTCACTATGCCACCCAGCAGACTCTAATGCCTCCCAAGAAACAGATTCTAGAGCTCTAACTGCATTTTTAAAAACCTCACGACCCTGCATTTCAATATACTGCCAGCCTTTTTCAAGCTGCTCAGCAGTAACTTCTTGAGCAGTTCCAAGCCCTCTTATAGCTAAAAGCTCCCAAAGGCTACCATCAGCATGTAAATGAGAAGAAACAATGCCTCTATTAGGCTCTCTTGTACCTGTAACAATGGCAGCACCTGCTCCATCACCAAAAATTACACAGGTATTTCTATCCTTCCAATTAACTCTTTTAGATAACACCTCACTACCTATAACTAAAATCTTTAATCGTCTATTATCTCTTATAAATTTGTCTGCTATTGAGAGTCCGTATAAAAACCCAGAACAAGTTGCATATAAATCAAAAGCACCAGCCTTTCTTGCACCAAGCTCTTTTTGTACAAGACAGGCAACAGAAGGCATTGGCATATCAGGAGTAAGGGTACCTACTATTATAAGATCTAATTCTTGAGCCCTTACACCTGCCATCTCCATAGCTTTTTTAGCAGCTTGAGTGGCAAGAAAGGAGTTAGGCTCATCGTCGCTACTTATATGCCTTGTTTCAATTCCCGTTCTGGTGCGGATCCATTCATCAGATGTGTCAACTATCTTCTCCAAGTCTTGATTTGTTAAAATCTTTTTGGGTAGATGGGATCCTGTACCAATTATTATTGTTCTAGCAGGCATCTCCGCACCACCTTCTTATAATGCTACACTTGCAAGACTTACTTCTTGCTGCATACGAGATTCAAGATGTTTAACAAAATCCGCCTTTACTAAGGTATTGGCTACCCTAACAGCATTACAGATTGCACTTGGTCCAGACCTTCCATGACATATAATGCCAATACCTTTTATCCCTAAAAGGGGAGCACCGCCATATTCAGAATAATCAATAAGCCTTCTAAAACGTTTAAAAGCCGAACGAGCCAAAAGATAACCTATTTTTGTTATAATACTGCTTTGTTGGATCTCTTTTTTTAACATAAGCAAAATGGATTCAGCCAAACCTTCACTTAGCTTAAGAGAGACATTGCCAACAAAACCATCACATACTACTACATCTACATCTCCTTTAAACACATCTCTTCCCTCAACATTACCAACAAAATTAAGGGAACTCTTTGAAAGAAGATCAAAGGCTTTCTTAACCTGTTGATTGCCTTTTGTATTCTCTTCACCTATAGATAAAAGGCCCACTCTAGGACGCTTATTTCCTATTGCTTCTTTAGAAAAAGCTGCTCCCATAATACCAAATTGGAGTAAATGATGAGGTTTACAATCTACATTAGCACCCACATCAATTAATACTACAGGATTCTTTAATGTAGGCATTACTGTAGCAATAGCAGGGCGCACGCCACAAATTCTACCAACTGTAACCATTGCACAGGCAAGAGTTGCCCCAGAATTACCTGCGCTTACTACAGCACTTGCCTCACCTTTTCTGACCAAATTAAAGGCTACTCTTATAGAAGATTTTGGCTTTTTACGAAGTGCCTCTGAAGGAGACTCGTCCATACCTACCACTTGTCCTGCATGATAAAGCCGTAATAATTCCTTAGGAAATGAAAATCTATCTAACTCCTTTTTTAATATGGACTCATCTCCTACGAGTATAACTTTTAAGCCAAACTCTTTAGTAGCCCTAACAGCCCCTTCTACAATTGCAGAAGGAGCACGGTCGCCCCCCATAGCATCAACAGCAACAGCCATAGTCTTTTTGCCTATCCTATTCTACAGATTCTATAAAGGTCTTTCCCCGATAGGTGCCGCAGTGAGGGCAAATACGATGCGGGGGTTTAAGTTCATTACACTGAGGACAAACACTAAGCCCTGGAGTTTTTAAAGCATCGTGAGCTCTACGCTTACCTCTTCTTGCACGAGATGTCTTTCTCTTTGGAACAGCCATAATTAAAACCTCCACTTATTTTCAAGCATTAAGATATTTTTATCTTTTTCAAAATAGCAAAGGGACCTTCCTCTGATGTATCTTTACACCTACAAGGCTCTGTGTTTAAATCAGCGCCACAACCTGGACAAATCCCCTTACAGTCTTCCTTACAAAGCTGCCTCATAGGAAGCTGCAGCAATATTTGTTCCCTAAATATATCAGAAAGTTCAATTTCTTCACCATTATAATAGCTTATTTCAATATCTTCAGGACTAAGTTTTATCTCTTCATCCTTCTTCCAAGAAGGAGGCTCTAAAAATGTATAATGAAACTTCACTGAAACACTACTATCATAATGAGCTAAGCAACGATGACAAAGAAGTTCTAATGCAGCCTCAACCTTACCAGTAATTTCTATCTTTTTACCAGAACGAAAAATAAATACTTCACCTTTAATAGGGCCACTTGCCCAACAATCATCTAATCCATCTAAAAGCCCCGGCATATCCTCATAGTATAAGGAGAGCCCTTCAGGCGGTATATCATTTATTAAAACCTTTGCTTTAAAATTTTGAGAATCTTGTTCCATGGCGATCACCATTTCGCCTACGATATTTTTATTTAAGTTCTTTTTATAATCAATTATATACAGATTATTCAATACTTTACACCTTTTTAAAATAAAAATTATTAAAGCGAGTTTAACCCTTTAGCTAGGGACAGCATGAAAAATGCACTATATAGAACAAATTGTCCTTGTCAAGCAGGATTATATCTATTTTTTTGTCTTTTTAGAAGGTGATACAAATTTCGCAATAAAAACTCCCGCTTCATACAGCAAATATAATGGTACTCCCATTAAAGACATATTAAATGCATCTGGTGTAGGTGTTAAAACTGCTGCTAAAATTGCTATAATTAATATAGCATGTCTCCGGTACTTCGAAAAAAATTCTGGACTACAAATACCCATTTTACTCAGCAAGACCATAATAAGTGGCAATTCAAAAATAAAACCAAAACACACTAGAAACAAACATACAAAATTAACAAATCTATCTAAAGAAATAACTGCTTTTAAATGAGGACCTTGATAAGAAAGTAAAAATTTAATCCCAAAAGGAAGGGTGATAAAAAAACAAAAAAGTACTCCAGAGTAAAATAGTATTGTTGCTGATATAACACAAAATATTGCAAAATGTCTGTTCAGTCCAAAATGTCTTACTAAAATATTAGCTATTTTATAAAGAAGCCATGGTGCAAGAATAATTACTGAAGTGGCCACAGCTATTTTGAGCATGGCCAAAATAGGCTCCATTACATTAAAAAAAGCTAATTTTTGATTGAGAGAATCCTGTAAGAAAGATAGGATATCAGGCGAAATCCAATAAAGTAAAAAGGATAAAATAGCAATTGTAGAAATGATCTGAATAAAATCTCGCCTTAAGTGAGAAAGAGATTTAAAAAACTTAGAGATATTTTCTTCAGAAGTAAAACCAGAAAATGTGGAACTCGTCTCTTTACTCACTCTTATACCTATATCTAATAACTTAGATTACATTAGATCGTATATATTCTATTGCATTTCTAAAAAGTTTTACTCCTAGCCCTTCCTCATCTAATAACTTCCTTGTCCAAAGTGGATGATTAGTAGCATGGGTAAAGCCTTCAGGATGAGGCATAAGGCCAAAAAGTCTACCAGTTGTATCACAAATACCTGCAATTGCCATCTGTGATCCATTTGGATTCATAGGATATTGTTTTGTAGGCTCTAAAGTATTGGGATCAACATATTGAAATACTATCTGCCCATTTTCTTTAAGACGCTCAAGTATCTCTTGATTTTGAGTGATAAATTTACCTTCTCCATGACGTACAGGAAGTTCTATATACTCTATACCTTTGGTAAATATACACTTTGTTCCAGGAAAAACCTTTAAAGAAACCCATCTATCTTCAAATCTACCAGAATCATTATATGTAAGACTAACCAGACGACTCTTATAATCATTATTAAAACCTGGAAGAAGTCCTGTTTTTACCATTAATTGAAAACCATTACAAACACCTAAGATTAGCCCCCCATTTTTTATAAATTTAATTATATGCTCTAGTAATGTTTTCCCAGTCTTAGCGACTACTGCATGACGTAATCTATTAGCACCAGCCTGAGCTGCTCCCAAGTTATCGCCATCTAGAAAACCACCTGGTAGATTCAAAAAATGATAATTCATCAAATCTACAGAACCATCTAATAAATCACTTAAATGCACAATATCTACTTGATCTGCCCCAGCCATTTTACATGCATGGGCCATCTCTACCTCGCAATTAGTACCATAACCTGTAGTAACAATGACTTTAACCTTTTTAGACATTTGCTACCCCTTATACATGTTCATTATTTATAAATGAGATACACCCTATATTAAATATGTGCAACGCTTGTTTTTTAAAATCAACCAAAAACATCTCCTTACTTCTATATACTAGGAAAGCTTTTCCTGTAATAAAGGGGATCATTTTTCATTATGGACTAGAACAAATCCGATTACATTAACAAAAAATCCCATCTTAGAGATCAATTATAAGTAAAACTGATAAAGGCATAGCTTTTGCTTAAGAAAACGGCAAATAATGACTTTTTAAGGAGGGGAAAGTGCCCTCATTACAGCTACCTAATATAAAAATAAAACCTTCTTTAGATGAAGGCACAAAGGTAACTAATAAAACTAGCCAAATAGTCAAGACAGATAATTCTGATACCCATGATGAATTTTATCATATTTATCAGAACACTTTACAGAAACAACAAAATTTTAATAAAAATAAGTTATCATCACATAAACAAAACAATAAAGATAACAATATAAATATTACATCAAATAAAACTACAAATAAAAGTAAAATTAAATTAGATGATAATATAGATAAAAATAACAATAAAAGTATATCTAAAGATGACATAGAAAAATATAATAATGAGCAAAAAGATATAATAGATGTACTAACAACGTTAATTAACCTATCTTTTTTAAATAAAAAGACAAACAATAAAACAATAAAAACTAATAACAAAAAAGAAAAAATAAAAATAAAAAAGAAATTCAACTTAACTATTCTAAATAATTTAACAAACCATAAAACAAAACAAGAAACAAAACAATTAACAAAAATAACAAAATTAATTAATAAAACAATAAAAATTAACAAAAATATTAAACAATTAATCAATAATAAAAAAAATAGAAAGACCATAGATAAACATATAATTAATATAGAATATACCAAAAATGTAAAAAGTAAAATTATTGTTTCAACAAATTATAAGAAGAAGAAAAAAATAATTAATAGCACAACTACATTAAGTTATATAGATAAACAGAAAAATTTAAACACAAAAATACATATAAAAAATAATAAAACAATAGATAGCCAAAAGACAAAACATCTAAACATAACTAAAAAGATAAAAGGACAAATTATTAATCAAATTGAACAAACCATTAAATATAAAAAAAATATTTCAAAACAGAAACAGTTAAATATCAAAAAAGATAAAAATAGCATATTATCCCCCAAACAAATAACAGAGGAAAAATATAAAGATATAAAAACAAAAGATAAAATGACTACCATTATATTAAAAAAGACGGATAATAAAAGAAATTATATAGATAAAAATAAACAGGTTAATGATATCTATAATCATGGCGATGATAATAAAGCAGAATTTAAATTAAAAGTTAAAGAAATAAATAATGAATATAAAAATAAATTAAAAATAAAATATATAATTAATTCTAAACAAAAAATAGAAGGAGCAACAACAAATAACTTAGATATTAATAATAAAATTATAAATAACTCATTTATAAACTATATCAATCAAACAATATTACAAAAATCACAAAAGATACACATAAACAATAAAAATATTATACAACAAATAAATAATTTCATTTTAGATAACCTACAAAATAAAAATATCGGATTTAATCAAAATACTGCTATATTACAGTTACATCCTCCTGAATTAGGTAAAATAAAAATTAAATTAAAAATAAATAATAATATAGTGAATGCAACATTCATAGCTGATCATCCAGATATCAAACAGATTTTAGAAACCAATATACAACTATTAAGACAGCAGTTAGCTCAAGGCGGATTACAGTTAAATAATTGCTTTATAAATCTAAATATGAATTCTAAACATTTTTTTTCAGATTTATATAAACAGTCATCAAAACAAAATAGTACAACAAATTTTGATATAATAGACGATGATAAAAAGTTATCTGAAGATATAACTAAACAATTAAATATTAAATTTAACTTATTTAATCAGGGACTACATTTAATTATTTAGAATTTAAATAAAGGAGCTTATAGCATGATTACCAATTATTTAAATAATGAGATATTAGGTCCTCAAAAGATATCTCAGACAACTAATAAAGTAAACAATAGTATAGATAAAGTAGAAGATAATATAGAAAAACTAAAGAAAGATCCAAAAGAACGTACTACATTATCAGAAGATGATTTCATGAAACTCTTTATTACTCAATTAGAATATCAAGATCCTATGAATCCTATGAAAAGTGATCAAATGGCAACACAAGTAGCACAATTTAACTTAGTTGATCTTATGTATAAGAACAATGAATCAATGGAGAAATTAGTAAAAGCTGATACTGATAGAACACGATTAGATAGCATATCCCTTCTAGGTAAATTTGTTCGCTACAAAGGTGATCAATTATATGTAGATCAAGATGGACCTAAGCCTTTTGAATTTGATTTAGATAGGCCAGCCGCTCAATGTCTTTGTGTAATTACAGACCAGAAAGGAAGAATTATAAAAAATATTAACTTAGGTGCAATATCTTCAGGAAATCATCAACTAGATTGGGATGGTACAAATGATAATGGCGATAAAGTACAACCTGGCACATATACTATACACATAACTGCAAAAGATACAAAAGGTAAACAGATCAAAGTAACTAATTGGACTACAGGCGTGGTATCTTCCGTAGAATATCCTAAAGATGAAACCTCCTTACCTGAATTATTATTAAATAGTGGTGAGGTCAAGATAGATTTAGGTGAAATAGATAAAGTAACTAATAACTAATTAAATATAGAGGGGGTCTAAATATGGGCTTAACAAGCTCTCTTTATTCAGGAGTAAGTGGTCTAGTAAGCATGGGATCTGCCATGCAAGTAATAGGAGATAATATATCAAATATCAATACTATGGGATTTAAAGCTGCAAGAGCTACATTCCAAGATATTATGGCACAAACAATAAATACTGCACGAGGTGGTTCACAAGTTGGTAGAGGTTGTTCATTGGCAGATGTAGCCCCTATATTTAGTCAAGGTTCATTTGAAAGTACATCGTCTCCAACAGATCTAGCCATAGCAGGCCAAGGCTTCTTTATATTAAGCGATCCTAAAATAGAAAACAGTACTTACTATACAAGAGCAGGTGAATTTCATGTAGACCAGTACGGATATCTTGTTAATCCTGCAGGACTTAGAGTCCAAGGCTGGAAAATGGAAACCCAACCAGATGGTAAAGCAGAAATCGTTGGCAGTATTACAAATATTCAAATATCTAATTCCTCACCCCCTGTTGCAACAACTCAAGCAACAATTGCTGTAAATTTAGACAGTAGAGTAACTGGACCTGTAAGTGATAATACCCTGTCTGCGGATTGGGTTGCAAACGATGGGGAACTCACTCCAGATGTAAATTATGAATACAAAACAACATTTAATGTATACGACAGCTTAGGAAATACTCATGAATTAACAATATATTTTGATCGTACTAAACAAGAAAGAGAATGGGAATTTCTTATAACTATGAATCCTGACGATGATAGAAGTGGTGTTACAGGACCCTCTAAAGGTATGTTAATGCGAGGCTATATAAAATTTACTCCGCAAGGACAAATTGACTCAATATATGACAAAAATGTTTCTAATTTAAAAATTGATGTAGATGGAGACGGAGTAAACGACCAGCTTGCTACTCCTTTTGCTATTGAAGATTTAGACTCTATACCCGCTAGTGGACTTCCAATACAAATTACAGCCTCATCTACTGGAACTACAAGTGACTATCTTATCACCTCTTTTGATGCAACAACAAGTACTGTTACAGTAAAAGACCCCTCTACAGGACAAATATGGACTGATGTACCAATTGTAACGAGCACTACTAATATCAGACGATATACACTCCATGTATTTGGTTGGCAAGCAGACTTAGATGGAAATGGAAGTAATGATACTCTTGATACTCCTATCGATATAGAAAAATTATACAAAAATGAATTGCCCCCAGGAGGATTACAAGTAAGTTTTGATAATGGACAGACTGCTACAATATTAAGTTATAACCATGATGATGAAACTGTAGACATTGATTATAATGGTACAATATATAACGATGTTCCTCTTACAACTGGTGGAGCCTGGGAACCCGTTTCTTATGGTGATCATAACTATCCACAACTTAAGGCCTACTTTTTACCTCCTTCTGGTGTGGTAGATCAGGTTACTAAACAAGATTATTCTGCACAACTTATAGAAATGGATTTTGGTGCAAAAGCAAATGTAAGTGTTACAACAGATGCAGCAGGAGATAAAGAATATACTGTAAATGGTTGGGAGACTGAAGCAATTACAACTACACAGTATGCAAATAGATCAAGTACACTATTTTATGATCAAAATGGCTTTGGTGCAGGATTTTTACAATCACTACATGTGGACTCAGAAGGAGTTATTTCTGGTAGCTACTCAAATGGGCGTATTATTTCATTAGCCCAAGTAGCATTAGCAAGATTTCCAAGCCCAACAGACTTAAGTCGTGAAGGTGGAAACCTTTGGAGAGAAACTACTGCATCTGGTGCTCCTGTAACTGGACCTCCTCGCACTAATGGATTAGGTTCTATCGCATCAAATGCACTTGAACAATCTACAGTAGATATAAGTACAGAATTTGTAAAACTAATCACTACTCAACGTGCGTTTCAAGCAGATTCAAGAATTATTACAGTAACTGATCAAATGCTCAGTGAATTACTTAATATGAAAAGATAATTATTTAAAATTTATTCAAGTTTATTAAACTCTAAAAAGAGGTATAGCTTTTTGGTTATACCTCTTTTTATTTTTTTACTTTTATTGTATCTATACTTGCAAAATTCATCAGCTTTGTATAAGTAAGTGCAACGAGATCCTTTAGAAAATCTCTAGGATAAATAGTGTTACTTATATAAGGAGTAAAAAATGCCAAAAGCTATTCGTTGGAAGGTTGCATTAGTACTTTTTCTCTTTGTATTAGCGATAATTTTGGTCTTACCCTCATTTACCAATAATCTACCTGGTTGGTATAAAAAAGTTATTTATAGTCAAGGGCTAAGACTCGGGCTTGATCTTCAAGGTGGAATGAACCTCATATTAAAGGTTGATGTTGATCAAGCAGTAATCAATGCACTAAATAATTCTGCACGTGATTTAAAAGAAGCCCTAAAACACAGACATATATCTGTAGTAGAGTTACCTAGCCCTAAAAAAGGAGAAGTTGTCTTTTCTCTCCCCAATAAACAGGCTCTAGCTGAAGTAAAAAACCTTTTAAGTAGTGAATTTCACGACTTAGAAATCGTATCAATAAATGATCAAGGGAATTTCCCTAAAATTACCTTAAGACTTTCTCCTAAAGAAGAGAAATTTATACGAGATAATGCTGTAGAACAATCTCTTGAAATAATAAGAAACAGAATAGATCAATTTGGTGTTACAGAACCTGTAATTGTAAGACGAGGTAAAGATGAAATAGTAGTACAACTGCCAGGTATCAAAAATCCTAAAAGAGCAATAAAGTTAATCGGTGAAACAGCTCAGCTTGAATTTAAACTAGTAGATGACTCTGCTAATATTAATCTAAACCATCTTATAGAACAGGCAATAGAAGATGGCCGCCTATCTCCCTCTCAAGAATTTAATAGAAAAGCTGTAAATAAAGCTCTTAAAGGAGAAATACCCCCAGGAGATTCTGTTTACTTTATGGTAATGACTGACCCTCAAACAGGAAGACGTTATAAGGTTCCAATATTACTAAAAAATAAAACCTTAATGACAGGAGATGCAATAAAAACAGCTCATGTAAGGATTGGGGGACCATATAATCAACCTTATGTCTCTTTAACACTTACTGATAGGGGGGCTAGGATCTTTGAACAAATAACTGGTGCAAATGTCGGGAAACGTCTTGCAATTGTATTAGATGGCGTTGTTAGATCTGCTCCGGTTATAAGAGAAAAAATTGCAGGTGGACATGCACAAATTACAGGATCATTTACCCATGAAGAAGCAACTGACCTTGCAATTGTCTTAAGAGCAGGTGCACTTCCAGCACCAGTTAAAATAATACAAAATGTAACAGTAGGTCCAAGTCTTGGTAGAGACTCCATTGAAAAAGGTATATTCTCTGGATTAGTTGGTGCTGCTATAGTGCTTATATTTATGATTGTCTATTATAGACTCTCTGGCTTTATTGCAGATATAGCATTACTCTTAAATATTCTATTTCTTATGGCAGTCTTATCTGCCTTTCATGCAACACTAACTCTTCCTGGTATAGCGGGTATTATCTTAACCATTGGTATGGGGGTCGATTCAAACGTTCTCATATTTGAACGAATGCGTGAAGAAAAAGCCCTGGGCAAATCTCTTCATGCATATATAGATGGCGGTTACGATAAGGCATTTTGGACAATTGTTGACGCACACGTAACCACACTTATTACAGCTTTAGCCCTATTTTTATTTGGGACAGGGCCAATCAAAGGCTTTGCTGTAACCCTTTCTGCAGGTATCATTATAAATTTATTCACTGCAATCTTTGCTAGTAGAATTGTTTATGACTGGTTACTTGCTAAAAAAGCAATTAAAGACCTTTCTTTCCTACATGTAGTAGAAAATACCAATATAGATTTTATTGGAAAACGCTATATTGCATTTGGACTTTCCGCAATACTTGTAACCCTTGGTATTATAGGCTTTATTCAAATAAATAGAGGTAAAGCCAATCTTGGTGTAGATTTTACTGGTGGGACAATGGCTCAATATAAAGCTGATAAACCATTTAATCTAGAAGCTGTAAGAAGAGTCATGGGGAAAGCAGGTATAAAAGGCTACACATTACAAGATGTACCAAAAGAACACATACTTATAGTTAAAATAAAAAAATCTGTAGCCACTGTACAAAATGTTGATGTAAAAATAACGAAGGCTTTAAATACAGGAATACCAGGTGTACACTTTGTCTTACAAAGTAAATCAGAAATAGGGGCTGCTGTAAGTAAAGACTTAAGACAAAAGGCAATCATTGCAATTGCTATATCTATGGCAGGTATCATTATATATCTTGCCTTTAGATTTAATTTAAGTTTTGGTGTAGCTGCAGCAATCGCAACATTTCACGATGTACTGGCAGTATTAGGGATATTTTTCATCTTAAATAAAGAAATAAATCTCCTTATTGTGACCGCTCTTTTAACCCTTGCGGGTTACTCATTAACAGATACTGTGGTTATATTTGATAGAATTAGAGAAAACTTGAGGCGACATAGAAAAATGCCATTTGATAAAATAATAAACTTAAGCGTTAATGAAATGCTTGCACGTACAATTATTACATCACTTACAACGCTTATGGTTATCGTGTGTCTTTTCTTATTTGGAGGTGTTGTTATTCACGATTTTGCCTTTGCACTTATGATTGGTGTTATTGTAGGTACTTATTCCTCTGTATTTGTTGCAAGCCCAATAGTTTATTTATGGCATAAAGGGCAAAGACCCAAACAAATATAAATTTATAAATGGAACAAATTCTAGTCATAGAAGGGGGATATAGCCTTAAAGGCAGTGTAAGAATTAGTGGAGCTAAAAATGCAGCTCTTCCTGTGCTTGCAGCTACCCTTTTATCTCCTGGTAAGTACTTAATAAAGAACTGTCCAGAGCTTTTGGATGTAAAAACCTTTTCGAAACTTCTAGAAACATTAGGAATAACAGTAACTATAGAAAAAGTCTATGATGAAGACGGCTCAATGGATCTATGTATTGATACAGATTCCCTTAGTTCATTTGAAGCCCCTTATGAACTAGTAAGAACTATGAGGGCATCTGTATTGGTTCTTGGTCCGTTAGTAGCGAGCTTAGGAAAGGCAAGGGTTTCTCTTCCTGGCGGCTGTGCAATTGGGGCTAGACCAATAGACCTTCATCTAAAAGGTCTGGAACTTATGGGGGCAAAATTAAATCTTAAAGAAGGTTACGTAGAAGCAAAAGCAAAAGGAGGACTTAAAGGAGCAGAAATAGCCTTTGATATTCCAACTGTAACAGGTACAGAAAATTTAATGATGGCAGCAGTAACTGCAAAAGGTGAAACTGTTATTAGAAATGCTGCAAGAGAGCCAGAAATTGTATGCTTAGGTGAAATGCTATGTAAAATGGGGGCAAAAATAAAAGGGCTTGGTACAGATACAATATATATAAAAGGTGTAAAAAAATTAAAGCCTACAGATTGGGAAATTATACCTGATCGAATAGAAGCTGGCACATACTTAATGGCAGTTGCTGCAGCAGGAGGAGAACTCTTTTTAAAAGAAGCAGATGCATCTCTTTTAGAAACTGTTATATCTAAACTAAGAGAAACTGGATTAAAGATAGAATTGGATCATTCTGGTATATTATGTAAAAAAAAAGGACGTCTTAATGCAGTAGATGTAAAGACTTTGCCATATCCTGGCTTCCCCACAGATCTTCAAGCCCAGATCATGGCTATAATGGCTACAGCAAAAGGGCTTAGCGTTATAACTGAAACTATATTTGAAAATAGATTTCAACATGTAGCAGAATTAAAAAGGCTTGGAGCAGATATTAAAATAGAAGGTAGAAGTGCCATTGTAAATGGAGTAAGACACCTTACTGGGGCTCCTGTAATGGCAACAGATTTAAGGGCAAGTGCTTCTCTTGTTATAGCTGCACTTGGCGCAAAAGGGAAAACCACGATTAGTCAAATATATCATTTGGATAGAGGATATAGTCGTATTGAACAAAAACTTTCTTCTGTTGGTGCAAAGATATGGCGCGAAGATAAAAAAAGTGAAAACAAATAATAATTTATACCTATATATAAATACCTTCTATGCAATCTTTTCTGCAATATTACTAAAACTTGCCTTCCCCACTTTTTATTTAGAATATTTGGGCTTTGTTGCGCTTATTCCATTATTATTTGCAATAAAAAATACTTCATCACCTAAAGAAGCATCTTTTTATGGGCTACTTTTCGGTATTGTATTTTTCACTACGATGTTATGGTGGATAATACCTACTATATCACGCTATGGTGATATACCTAAAATATGTTCTACTGCAATTTTAGGTTGCTTAGTACTTTATCTATCAATTTATCCCGCTACCTGGGCATATATAAGTTCTATATGGATAGGTAATAAAAATATACCATCTATTTTAAATATTATAACTATATCAGCTCTATGGGTAATACTGGAATGGATAAGAGGACATCTTTTAACTGGATTCCCTTGGGCAATACTTGGCTGTTCTTTAATAAATCTTCCATCATTTATCCAAACTGCATCACTTTTTGGAATGTATTGGATATCTTTTGTATTAATATTTATAAATTGTTTAATTTTTGTGGCTCTTTTTTATATAAATGAAAAAGATTATGCTAAATCTAGTTACTATCTAATAACAGCTTTTTTTATAATTTTATCATTTTGGATTACAGGGAAATATTTTATAAAAATATGTAAGCACTCTGATCTAAGATATCCAAAATTAGCAGTAATTGCTGTTCAGGGAAATATTCCGCAATATAAAAAATGGAGTAAAGAGTTTCAAAATGACACTTTTAATATATATAGAAAACTTACAATTTCAGCTATAGATAAATTGAAAGTTACCCAAAAACAAAAATGTCTCTCTACATTAATTGTATGGCCAGAAACGGCTATGCCATTTTTCTTTCAAGACCCATCAACTCTAAGAAAAAAATTACTAGATTTAGCAAAAGCAACCAATAGTCTTATACTATTTGGTGCACCTTCTTATCAATTAAACCCTAATGAAGCAGAAAAAAAAATTAACATAAAGTATTTTAATAGTGCATTTTTAATAAGTCCTAAAGGTGTTGTGTTAGGTAAATATGATAAACAACATCTTGTACCATTTGGAGAATACTTACCATTTGGATATCTAACTTCCTGGGCACGAAAACTAATTGGTTCAATTGGGGCATTTAGCCCGGGGAATAGCTCTGTTCCCCTTTGTTGGCAAAATATAAAGATTGGAATTCTTATATGTTTTGAATCAATATTCCCTCACATTGCAGTCAACTTTGTAAAAAAAGGAGCTAATTTATTAACTGTTATTACAGATGATGCTTGGTTTGGCAAAACAGGAGCTCCTTATGAACATGCAGATATGGCTGTTTTTAGAGCTGTTGAAACTAGAAGATATATAATAAGAGCTGCTAATACAGGCGAAAGCCTTATAATTACTCCCTGGGGGAAAAAACTTTATATGACTCCTCTTTTTAAGCCATGTTGGATTATTGGATATGCTAGACTTAGAAATAACATTACTTTTTATGACAAAATAGAAGAAAACTGGTTATGGCCTTTTTTGTTGCTAGTCTTATTGAACCTGTTAAAATCTAAAAAATCATTAAAAAACAGATAAAAATTCATAGGTGATATCTTAAATTTCTTGGTATATAAATTGCTTAAGATTTAGTAAATGGTTCAAAAGAAAAAAAGAAAAATAAAAACTCACAAAACATTTATTTATATAATTTGGGGTAATACCCTTTTTATTTCTCTTATTGTTGGAGCCCTTATTGTTGGATACCTCCTTTTAGGGCTTCCTAATATATCCTCTATTCGTTCATATCGTCCACCAATGACAACTGTCATAGAAGACTGTGAAGGACACCCCATAGCCTACATCTTTAAACAATATAGATGGCCAATACCATTTTCACAAATTCCCCCAACATTAATACATGCCTTTTTATCTGCAGAAGATGCAAGGTTCTATGAACATCCTGGGATTGACTTATGG
>JAMONC010000308.1 GCA_027066725.1 Desulfobacterales bacterium | reverse complement strand
CTCTTTAAATACCTTTAATCTTTCATCTTCACTATAACCAGTAGATAATATTACAGGAATATCTGGATCTAATTCTTTTAATCTATTAAAAGTCTCAATACCATCCCAGTCTGGCATATTCATATCTACAATAGCAACGTCAACATTTCCATTTAACATCTTAAAAAGTTTAATACTTTCTTGCCCACTTGAGGCAGTATATACCTTATATCCAAGTGAATTAAGCATATCATTGAGAGTCTCTCTTATCATTGGCTCATCATCTACTACAAGTATAATAGGATTTTTGCCAAAAAGCCTTGATTGGTCTTCTATTATATCAGAACCAATGATACCCTCTTTAGTAAGTTTTTCTAATTGATCTTGTTTAGCTATTGGAAAATGTATAATAAATTTTGTCCCTTTACCTATCTCACTTTGGACATAGATTTTACCATTATGAGCCTCTACTAACCTTTTACACATAGTAAGTCCAAGTCCTGTACCTTTACCAGGAGGCTTTGTGGTAAAAAATGGATCAAATATCTGCTCTATAATTTCTGGCTTCATCCCAGGACCAGAATCTTTTACCTCCACAATAATAGAATCTTTTTCTTTATCTACTTCTATCTTAAACTCTATATTGCCCCCTTGAGGCATTACATCAATGGCATTAATAGCAAGGTTTAAAAATATCTGATATAATTGAGCAATATCTCCTATAATTAAAGGAATCCTATTAGGTGCTTCAAGATTAAACTTTATCCTTCTATCTGTAGTCTCCTCTAACATAGAAATCATATCTTTTAAAACATCTAATAGATTAACAGCTTGTTTTGGTACTTCTATTTGTTTGGATAAAGATAATATTTGTTTAGTTACACCAGTGGCTCTAGTTACTGCTTTTTCCATATTGTTTGCTATTCTTTGTATATCAGGATCTTTAAATTTATGTTTTAAGATACTTATATAACCAGATAATCCTGCTAATATATTATTAAAATCATGAGCAATACCGCCAGCCAAAGATGCTATAGCCTCAAGCCTTTGAGCACGTTTTAACTCTTCCTCTAAAGTAAGTTTTTCAGTTACGTCCTCTTTTACAGCAACAAATCCTGTTATGTTGCCATTAGAATCTTTTACAGGAGATATAACAGCTTCTTCTATAAAATCTTTTCCATTTTTATTAGTATTAATTATTCTACCTTGCCATACATTGCCAGAATTAATAGTTTCCCATAGATATTTATATGTATCTTTTGACTGATTTTTACTTTTATAGAAACACGCATGTCTTCCAATTACTTCTGATTTTGAATAGCCTGTAACTTTTTCAAAATTTTTATTTACATATTCTATCTTACCTTCAGCATTAGATATTATAACTGATACTGGTAATTGTTCTACTGCAGTATTAAGCCTTATTAATTGTTCTGATTTTGCCTTTAGTTGTTCTTGTACTAATTCAATATCAGTTAGATCTCTAGCTATTATACCTACGCCATTAAGTTGTTCTTGATTATCAATAGTTTTTATAAGAGGAAAACATGTAAAAGATAAAAAACATCTCTTATTATCTTTTATAGTCCATAGTCTAATTGTATCAGCTTCCTTTGTTTTAATAACTTTTTTAATAGTTTTAATTAGCTCTTTTATACTTTTACGAGAAGATTTAATCTTTTCAATATTAGATTCAAGTAGCCTCTCCCTTGATTCTCCAATCCAATTACAGAATGAGTTATTTACTAATATATACTTTAAATTAAGATCGACTGCAGCTATTAAATCTGGAGAGGCTTCTATTAATTGTTGATTTAATCTTACTACCTCAATGTATTTTTCTCTTTCCAAAGCAAGTGATAAATTATGAATACCTATCTCTAAAAGTTCTGTTTCTTGATCTGCCCAGGGCTTTATAACTTCGCTATCAAACCCCATTAAGCCTACAAACTTTTTTTTAATATGAATAGGCAGTATTAATATACTCTTAGATTGTCTGAATTCTAATAATGCTTCTTCTTCTTTAGACAGTTTTCTATTTTTAGAAATTTTTATAAAAGAGCCTTTTTTTAATCTTTCAACAAAAGCTCGAAATTCCTTAGACTTAAGAAATATAGAACCATCGGGATGAGGCTTACAGTCTTTAGTAGCTGACCACCTAGCTCTGCATATTATATCATCTAATTCTCCATTTTTATATGAAAATTCTGCCCAATAGCATCTAGTTGCTTCTGCAGCTATTCCTAATATCTTTACACCTTCTTGCATAGCCTTATAGATATTTTGACTCTTAAAAAGAAGGGTAGATAAATCCGTTACTGCCCTTAAGTATCTATTTAAAATAGTCTTTTCTTTTTCCGCTTTTATTATATCTGTTATTTCTCTGCCCAGTATCAACAATCCACAAAAAGTTCCATCTTGTCCATAAATTGGAGCTTTTATAATATCAAGGGTGCAAATCTCATTTTTATAGGTAGGAATCGTATGGACAGTTCTTAGTATACCTTTTTTCTCAATAGCTGCCTTGTCTGTTAAGGATGCTATTCTTAAAACTTCTTTATATATCGGATGGATTTCTGCTATTTCTTCATTAGTTCTATTTTTATAATCCTCCTCTGTTATACCAAATTTATCTAAAAAATACTTATTAGCATATATCCATCGTCCCTTACTATCTTTTAAACATATATGTTCAGGAAAGGACTCTATTAAACTATTTAACCAATTACTCTTTTCTTGTTCTTGTTTTCTTAGCCTTTCTAGCTCTGTTATATCCCTTAATACAGCGAAAAATGATACCTTATCTAATTTATACCATTTACCAACTAACTCAAATATCCTAGGTTCTTTAAAGGCTAAAGACCAACATGTCAATTCTATCTTATAAGTCTCATCTGTTTTCGATAAGATTGTACTTTTTAATTGTTCTATCTCATTGCTTGCTTTGACAATATCAAACAAAAATCTACCTTCTATATCATTTCCCCAATGTCTTTTAGCAGATTTGTTGGCTCTAATAATTCTTAACTCAGGATCTAGCTGGAGTATGGGATCTTCGATTAGATCAAATATTAAAAACGCACTTTCTATATTCTTTAAGTTTATTTTTTCTTCCATAGCTATTTATCCCAATATTATGGCTTAATAATAAGCCATATTCCTATTGCCAAAAATAGAGCCCCTGCAATACGCTTGATATGATGCGCATTCACATGCTCACCAATTGTAGAACCAACCAACACCCCCACCAAAGAAGACAATACAAGTGCTGAAGCTGAAGCCAAAAATACCACCCATTTAGATGGTTGTGTAGCAGCAAACCCCATTGTTGCTAGTTGGGTCTTGTCCCCAAACTCAGCTAAAAAAACTGATATAAATATTGTAAAGAAAAGTTTTAAATTCACAAGACTTCCTCCTTAATAATTTTATTATCTTTGTAACTCTTGACCATAACAATATATGGTTTACATTCAAAAATATGAAAATACTACTTCATGCCTGTTGCGGCCCATGTACAATTTATCCTTTAAAAATATTAAGATCAAAGGGTTATGAGGTCACTGCTTACTTTTTTAACCCTAATATCCACCCATTTAGAGAATTTGAAAGACGTATAGAAGCAATGGAGCAAGTTGCTAAGGAATTTAACTTACCTGTTGTATGGGACTGTGAATATGGGCTTTATAAATGGCTTGAGATAATAAAAACAGACTTTGAGCCTAAACTACGTTGTAAAAAATGTTATACTCTAAGAATTGAAAATACAGCTAAGGAAGCAGCTACAAGGGGATTTGACGCCTTTACTTCAACCCTTTTATATTCAAAATATCAAGATCATAAAGGTATTTGTGACAGAGCTATAGAGGCAGCTAAGAAATATAATGTTGAATTTTATTACTACGATTTTCGTGAAGGTTGGAAAGAAGGTATAGAAGAATCTATAGCCATGGGGATATATAGACAGCCATATTGCGGATGTATCTTTAGCGAGTATGAACGTTATATAAAAAGAGCAAAGAGATTACAGGAAAGACTTGAGAAACAAAATCCTTGATCAGGAGGATTAATAGCCATGAATCCATTCCCTGAATTTGGAAAAATGTTGATTATTCTTGGTATATTTATGGTCATAGCAGGAATTGTCCTTGTATTTATCCCCAAGATACCACTTATTGGGCGTCTTCCAGGAGATATAGTCATTCGTAAAGGTAATTTTACATTTTATTTTCCTCTTGCAACCTGTATTATCTTAAGTATTCTATTAACTCTTATATTTAGTATCTTTAGAAGATGACTCTAATATGACAAGGCGCTCATTTCTTAAAAATTCTTTTTGGCTTATATTACTAGGGATTGGAGCATATCCTTTATATGAATTTGTAGTCTCCAAAAGAATACATCCTCCCATAAAAGTACACATACATAAACATCTCTTACCTGGACAATATATTGGCTATCCTAAATTTTATCTTTTTGAAACTAAAAACGGACCTATTGCAGTATCTAGAAGATGTACCCACCTAGGCTGTACTGTAAACTATGAACCTAATCTTAAAATGTTTATCTGCCCCTGCCATCAAAGCCGTTTTATGTGGGATGGGAAATATATCTCTGGTCCTGCTAATGGAAAAAATCTAGCCAAATTCCCTGTTAAGGTGCTAAAGAATAATGAAGGTTATGTGGTATTTGTACCTAGAGGGGCTTAAATGGACATTAAAAAAATCCCGTGGGGAGAGCTTGCTACAAGCGCTTTAATTGTCTCTATTGTATCTGGACTAATTGTTGCTTATCAATATGAAGTCGCGGAACCATTTGTTTCAACTGTTGCTATAGATGGATTACTCCCTTTTGGACGTTTCTTTAGAGCCCTTCATTTTTATTCAAGTCAATTTTTTGTTTTGTTTATATTTATTCATACACTAGTTGAAATAAAAAAAAGAGACATAAGAACTTATCCTCCTGCAAGATGGTTTGTCCTTACTATGACAATCCCTGCAGCAGTCTTTGCCCTTTTTACTGGTTACGTGCTTAGATACGATGCAACAGGACAATCTGCAGGAGCAATAGCTGAACATCTAATAGCAAAGGTCCCCTTAATTGGACATGTATTAGATAGATTTATGATTGCAATTCCTAATGAGGGATTAAACAGGGTATATCTACTTCATATAATTTTAACTATTGTATTGTGGACGGTTGGTACATGGTATCATACTAAAAAACCTATTGTTACTAAAAACTCGTTAATATCCATCATTATATTGACTAT
Source organism: Desulfobacterales bacterium (assembly GCA_027066725.1). Taxonomy (GTDB): domain Bacteria; phylum Desulfobacterota; class Dissulfuribacteria; order Dissulfuribacterales; family JAMONC01; genus JAMONC01. Next base: position 1,780 of record JAMONC010000308.1, on the reverse strand, counting down.
TATCACTTCATTAATTTTCTCAGCCCCTATGGATGAACCAGGACTAAATGTTACCCTTATAAAGGGGCCTTGGTTTTTTTTAGCAGTTCAAGAACTTTTAAGATATATTCCACCTATTTTTGCAGGTATACTATATCCTATAACACCTGTTGTAATATTGGCTTTTTTACCTAAATTTAAAGACCAAACAAGTGTTTGGTTATTTCTTTATATGTGGCTCATAAGTTATGTTGTCTGTACAATAATTATGTGGTTAAGTTAGAAAGTTTTTTAAGATTCATTATTCTACTTTTTGGGAGGCAATAAAAAATATGAAAAAGAAGAAGGAAACAGAAAACATGATGAAACTTATACAAGGTGGGCTTAAAGAAGATGACTATGATAAGGCATTTGAAGAAATAAGCCAGGCCCTTCATCAACAGCTAGATGATATGTTAAACGAGATGAAAAAACGTCAGATGTTTCCCTATGTCTTTCATTGGCTTGCTATGGGACAAGATGATCTTATTACTTCATATTCCTATGCTGAAGCTCTCCTAAGTCCTCATGAAGCAAAAGTTGCTTTGTTAGGTGCTTTAGAAATGGCTAAACATTATGCCTGTACAGACTACTATGAAGAAGGACAAGACTAAGATATTACATTGTATACCTATATCTTTCATTATTTTTATAACAGTAATTTATTTCTTTATTTGTTCAACAAGGAAAAGCTATTCTTCTCCACCTAAAAAACATGCACCAATTATAGTTAATAAAACAACAAGTGGAAAAGTTGATCTTTGTCTTAACTGTCATAGTGATGAGCCAGATAAATACCATGCAAGAGGTGTAGTATCCTGCTCTGCATGTCATTTAGGTAACCCCTTAGCAGGAGATATTACCAGAGCTCATAAAGGTATGATAAAAAATCCAGGAGACTTAAGATGGGTTGATAAAACATGTGGTAGGCCAGGTTGTCATCCCAAAGAAGTGTCGTGGGTAAAACATTCTCTAATGGCTACTAATAGAGGAATAATCTCTACACTAAGATATTATTGGGGGGAGGCAAAAAATCAGCACGAAAATCTTACAGTAGAAGATTTAATAAAAACAGGTTTAGATACTAAATGCTTAGATTATTACCGCAAGATGTGTGGAAGCTGCCATTTATGGTTTCCTAAAGGTAAGTTCCCAGGCTTTTTGGCAGAAAAAGGTGGAGGCTGCACTGCCTGCCATGATGTTGCCCCTAAGGGAGGATTGGGACCAGGGAAACATCCATTAATTATAAGTAATATACCTATGTCAAATTGTCTAAGATGTCACAATAGAAGCGGAAGAATTGGTCTTGCTTATAAAGGAGAACTTGATTCCGATGATTATGGAACACCTTTTGTAGATGGAGACCTCAATTATTATCAACTTCCTGATGGAAGATTTTTAATACATCTGCCAGATGATATTCATCACAAAAAAGGACTTATTTGTATAGATTGTCATACTCAAAAAGAGATTATGGGAAATGGTAAAAGCCATGCTCACTTTGAAGATCAGATTGAAATAAGCTGTAGATTATGTCATGGACTGCATAGAGATTTAGATCCAATTGTTAAGGCTTACAAAAAGAAGTTAGAAGGATATAAACCTTATCCAGATACTGCACCTTACGGTACACAACCTCTTAGGCTTAGAATTGTTAAGAAAAATGGTAAGTATTTCTTAAAAGGTATAAAAGATAATAAATTACACCCATTAGATAAACTTGATCCAGCTCAGTGTTTGGCTAAAGTACATAGAAGGCTTA
>JAMONC010000307.1 GCA_027066725.1 Desulfobacterales bacterium | reverse complement strand
AACTCCTATGCTTACCAAAAGCACTCCGGAAGGTGCAAGAGACTATCTTGTACCAAGTCGTCTAAGTCCTGGACATTTTTATGCACTTCCTCAATCACCACAACTTTATAAACAAATACTAATGATCTCTGGTATGGAACGGTATTATCAAATCGTACGCTGTTTTAGAGATGAAGACCTTAGGGCTGATAGACAGCCAGAATTTACTCAGCTAGATATGGAGCTTTCTTTTGTAGAAGAAGATGATGTTATAGAGCTTATAGAAGGTCTTATGGCTCATATGTTTAAAAAGTGTCTAGGGATAGAATTAAAGACTCCATTTCCTCGTCTAAGCTATGATGATGCTATGGCAAGGTTTGGTACAGATAGACCAGATATAAGATTTTCATTAGAACTACGTGATATTACGGAGATTGCCAAAGACTGCAAATTAAAGGTCTTTAAAGATGTGGCCACAAAAGGAGGGATTGTTAAAGCTATTAATGCAAAAGCTATGGCAGATCTTTCGAGAAAAGATCTTGATGATCTTACAGCTTTTGCTCAATCACTTGGTGCAAAAGGGCTTGCATGGGTAAAAATAAAAGAAGATGGCTCTTGGCAATCTCCTATTGCAAAATTCTTTACAGAAGATGAAAAGAAACAAATAGTTGATATACTAGATGCAGTACCTGGAGATATATTGTTTTTTGGAGCAGATACCCCAGAAGTTGTCTATAAGGTATTGGGAGAGCTTAGAATAGAGCTTGCTAAAAGAAGAGGCTTAATATCTAAAGATGAATTTAGTTTTGTATGGGTAACAGATTTTCCATTGCTAGAATATGATCCTGATGAGGGCAGATTTACAGCAGTTCATCATCCATTTACATCTCCTAAAGAGGAGGATTTAGAAAAATTAGATACTGATCCTTCATCTGTAAGATCAAGGGCTTATGATCTTGTGTTAAACGGTGTAGAAATTGGTGGTGGAAGCATTCGTATTCATCAAGTACCAGTACAAGAAAAGATATTTAAAATATTAAACATAAGCGAGGAAGAAGCCAAAGAAAAATTTGGTTTTCTTCTAGAAGCCCTTTCCTATGGTGCACCTCCCCATGGAGGTATAGCCTTTGGTCTTGACAGACTTATTATGTTAATGGCAAAAAGAGATAGCATTAGAGATGTAATTGCATTTCCGAAGACACAAAAGGCCCAGTGTCTTTTAACAGGAGCGCCCTCTCCAGTTAGTATGACTCAACTTGCAGAGCTTTATTTAAAGCCAGGGTGGAAGATATAGATCATTTTTAGTTCTTATTTAAACTGTTAAATGGTATATTAGGAGGAATTATGGCAAAGTGGAATCCAAACAGAGGACTTTTAGATCACGAACATACTAGGCACTGGCAACATACCCTAAAAGATGTGTTAGAGCCCAATTTAATGAGAGAAATCTTCCCTTATGATGAGGTATGTAAAATAGATTTTGATTATAAATATTTAATACCAACTCCATCTCGTGAAATGCTTATTACTGATACCACTTTTAGAGATGGGCAACAGGCAAGACCACCATATACAGTAGAACAAATATCAAAAATCTTCGATTTCTTACATCGTCTTGGTGGACCTAAAGGGATAATAAGGCAAAGTGAATTTTTCTTATATACCAAAAAGGACAAACAAGCTGTAGAAAAATGCCTTGAAAAAGGCTATGAGTATCCTCAGGTTACTGGTTGGATTAGGGCTAAAAAAGAAGACCTAAAACTTGTAAAAGAGATGGGACTTGATGAGACAGGAATCCTAACGTCTGCTTCAGACTATCATATATTTTTAAAATTAAAAAAGACAAGACAACAGGCAATGGAAGACTATTTAGCCATTGTAAAGGCTGCTCTTGAGCTAGGAATAAAACCAAGGTGTCATTTTGAAGATATAACAAGAGCAGATATATTTGGTTTTTGTGTACCATTTGCAATTGAACTTATGAAACTAAGGGAAGAAACTGGTATAGACATAAAAATAAGGCTCTGTGATACATTAGGCTATGGTGTTACATATCCGGGTGCAGCACTTCCAAGAAGTGTTCCTAAACTCGTACGTGCTATGATAGAAGAAGCAGGGGTCCCTGGAGAACTTCTTGAATGGCATGGGCACAATGACTTCCACAAGGTAGTTATAAATGCAACTACAGCTTGGCTTTATGGTTGCGGTGCAATAAATGGTACACTACTTGGCTTTGGTGAAAGGACAGGAAATACCCCCATTGAAGCCCTTTTAATAGAAAGAATCCAACTTAGAGGTACAACTGATGGAATAGATACCCTGGCTATTACAGAGATGGCAGATTACTTTAGAAAAGAGCTTGGAGTCCATATACCAGCTAATTATCCATTGGTTGGAGATGACTTTAATGCAACTAGTGCAGGAATACATGCAGATGGTCTTCTTAAAAACGAGGAGATCTATAATATCTTTAATACTGGTAAGATTCTTGGAAGGCCACCTTCAGTAGTAGTTAATGATAAAAGCGGTACAGCAGGGATTGCTCATTGGATCAATTCTCATCTTGGCCTTAGTGGAGAAAGAGCAGTTGATAAAAGACACCCTGGAGTTGTACGAATTTATAAGGCAATAATGAAACAATATGATGAAGGCCGTGTAACCTCTATGTCCAAAGGGGAGATGGAAGCCCTTGCAAGAAAATATCTTCCAGAGCTATTTACATCCGAGTTTGATCAACTTAAAAAACGTGCTCATAGCCTTGCATTCCATATTGTTGAAGACTTAGTTGAAAGAACAGAGATTAGATCTATGGACCCAGCTCTTATAGAGCCTGTTTTACAAAGGGTGTTAGAAGAAAATCCATTTATCCAATTTTTATATGTTGTAAACAAAGAAGGACAAAAGATTACCAAAAATATTACTCACATAGAAGATAGAGCTAAGTATGCAACCTTCCAACTAGATAGTGATTTTTCCGCAAGACCTTGGTTTATTGCTCCAATTAAAGACGGGAAAATCCATGTATCAGACTTTTATACTTCAAGGATTACAGGGGCTCTTTGTATAACAGTTTCTGGCCCAATAAGAAATGAAGAAGATGAGATAATTGGAGTTCTTGGTATAGATATGAGATTTGAAGACCTTGCAAAGATGGAAAGTGAAGAGGAGGTAATCTGAAAAGTAAAAAAGGGCATAGTGAATACGGAGTTATAAGAAAAAAATGGACAGGTAAAATTTCTATTGCCCTTTTATTTCCCAACAAATATGCAGTTGGGATGTCCAATTTAGGAATGCAGGTCCTATATGGACTTTTAAATTCCTATGATGAAATTGTAGCTGAAAGATTTTTTGTCCCTGAAGAAGAAAATCCCTTAGAAACTGAATGGCGCTCAGTAGAATCAGATCATCTACTGAGCGCTTTTGATATTATAATGCCTTCAATAAGCTTTGAAACAGATTATTTAAATCTAGTAAGGGCATTATATAGTGCACGTATTCCAATCTATGCAGATCAAAGAGAAAAAGAAGACCCTCTTGTAATTGGAGGAGGAGTAGCCCTTCTTATAAATCCAGAACCTGTAGCTCCCTTTTTAGATGCTATTTTTTTGGCAGAGGCAGAGTCTATTATTGATTCATTTATTAAGATATTACCTAGAATTATAGCTGAAAAAGATAGAAATAAAAAAATTGCTATACTCTTTGAAAATGTCCCTAGTACATATATCCCTTCTTATTACAAACCCATATGGGAAAATGAAAAGTTAATAAGTTGGCATTCTAGAATTAACTCACCACCCATTAATATAAAAAAAGTACAAAATTTAGAAAGCATTACGACTGCACCACATAGTTTCATTGTCTCAGATGGAGCTGCATTTTCAAATATGTTTTTAGTGGAAGTTGCTAGAGGATGTGGCCGAAGTTGTAGGTTTTGTGCTGCTGGTTTTGTATATAGACCACCACGGCCTTGGAGTACAAAAGCAATAGAAAAGGCTATATCTTTAGCACCAACAGACTCTTCTATTGGACTTGTAGGTCTTGAATTTGTAGGAAGAGAAGATTTATGTTGGCTTATAGAAAAATTTTTAAAAGATGGACTAAAACTCTCTTTTTCTTCTTTGAGAGCAGATGCTATCACAGATAGCTTTGCACGGCTTCTTGTGCAGTCTGGAGTAAAAACTGCAACAATTGCCCCTGAAGCAGGAAGTGAGAGATTAAGACGAGTAATTAATAAACATCTTAATGAACAAGAAATATTAAGAGCAGCAGAGATCTTATTATCAAATGGTATAGAAAATCTAAAATTATATTTTATGATGGGACTTCCTACTGAAACAGAGGAAGACATAAAAGAAATAGTTGACCTGGTAAATAAAATCAAAGATATCTTTATAAAGTTTGGGAAAAAAAGAGGATACCTTGGTAAAATCACTATAAGCGTGAATAATTTTGTCCCAAAGGCATGGACTCCCTTTCAATGGGCAGGAATATTAAAACAAAGAGAACTAAAAAAAAGACAAAAGATATTGATTAAGGGGCTAAGAAGACAAGCAAATATAAGACTTAATATAGAAAGTGGGCGTAATTGGTGGATACAGTCTTTACTTAGTAGAGGAGATAGAAGGATATCTAAAATTATTGAGGCAGTAGCTATCAAAAATATAACATGGAAGAAGGCATTTAAACAAGAAAGGCTTGACTATACAATATTTATTAGAAAAAGGGAGTTAAAGGAAAAATTTCCATGGGAGATAGTAGGTCATCCTATAAAAAGAGAATTTTTAGAAAAAGAATGGCAACTAGCACAAGATGCTATACAAAGCCCATTTTGTAACGTAGGAAAGTGTAAGAGATGTGGAGTTTGTAACTAAATTTAAAAAATAAGAAAGAGGCAGCTTAAATATAAGCTGCCTCTTTTTATATCTGTGTTTATTTTATTCTTTAAGACTTTGTTTCTTCGTTTTCTTTATTAGTAGTCTCTTTAACTTCCTCAGATTCTTCCTTATTTTCCTCTTTTAAACTTTCGGTCTCAGTAGAAGTTTCCTCTAAAACACTCTCTTCAGTCTTTTCGGCTTTCTCTTGCTCCACTGTTTCATCTTTTGGTGTTTTAGTTTCAGAGGAAGTCTTTTCTTCAGACAGCTCTGATGATGACTCTTTTGTTCCCAAATCCTTATCTGTTGCTTGAGGTACTACACTGGCAGTATCTACTGTCTTTGTGGATTTCTTACCACTCTTTTTAATCTTTTCTAAAGGCTCTTCCACTGCCTCTACAACAGTCATCATGGCTGCATCACCACGCCTTGGGCCAATTCGAACAATACGTACATATCCTCCATTTCTAGATTCAAATACCTTTGCCCAATGGCTAAAAAGCTTGTCAACTACTTTACGGCTTCTAATAACTTGAAGCGCCTGCCTACGAGAATGAAGACTTCCTTCTTTAGCCAAAGTAACCATATGATCTGCAATACGGCGCAGTTCCTTTGCCCTTGGTAAAGTAGTAACTATACGGCCATGCTCAAAAAGGGATGTAACCATATTTCTGAGCATTGCCTGTCTATGTGGTGTTTTACAACCCAGTTTTCTAGTCTTTCTTCTATGTCTCATGGCTTAACTACCCTTTTTCTTCTCTCTTTTATCTGGTGGAACCCAGCCCTCAAGCTTCATACCAAGCTCAAGTCCAAGCTCCTTTAATACAGTCTTAATCTCATTTAAAGATTTACGACCAAAGTTTTTTGTCTTAAGCATCTCTTGCTCTGTACGTTGTACAAGCTCTCCAATATAATGAATATTTGCATTTTTAAGACAATTAGCTGAACGTACAGAAAGCTCTAACTCATCTACTAATCTATCAAGATTCTCACGATTAATTTGGTCTTTTTCTTCAGTCTCCTCAACTGGAGGCTCTTCTTCTTCACTGAAGTTTATAAATACACTAAATTGTTCTTTTAAAATCTTTGAGGCATAAGCTACTGCATCTTCAGGCGTTACTGTACCATCTGTCCAAACTTCTAATGTCAATTTATCATAATTTGTAACCTGTCCAACTCTTGCCTGAGATACAACAAAATTTACCTTTCTTATAGGAGAAAATATGGCATCTATTGCTAATGTACCTATAGGTTGTTCAGGATCTTTATTCTTATCTGCAGGTACATAGCCTTTACCCCACTTAACTATCATCTCCATACGAAGGTGGGCATCATCTCCTAAGGTGGCTATGTGATGATCTGGATTCATGATCTCCACACCACCTTCTGGAGCAATTATGTCTCCTGCAGTAGCTACACAGGGTCCTTTTTTATCAAGAACAAGCTTTTTAGACTCATCTTTAAAAAGCTTTAATCTT
>JAMONC010000306.1 GCA_027066725.1 Desulfobacterales bacterium | reverse complement strand
AAGCACTTGTTAAAAAAGATTTTTTAACTTTTTGTATTTTCTATAATCCATTTACCAAATTCTTCTAAGAAATCAACCGCCTCTATTGCCATAATTTCAGGAAGTTCATAAGGATGAATCTCTTTTATCCTTTTTTCAAGCTGTTTATAGCATGAAGATGTGGTTTTTATTAATAATAAGAATTCATTTTCTTCTTCAATCTTTCCTTTCCATTTATAAATACTTGTTATTGGTCCTATTATTTGAACACATGAGGCTAGTTTTTCTTCTACTAATTTTTTTGCTATCTTTATTGCTTGCTCTTTTGTATCAATCGCAGTAATTGTTTGATAAAATTTTGTTGCCATATAACCGTCCTCTTTTTAGACTTTTTTATTTAGGAGTTATTATACTTAAATTATGATAGATAATGAAGTTATACTTGGTCCAGAGATTATAAACTTTAATCCTGTAATAAAATCTGAAAGATTCTTTTGGATAAACTCTGTATGGGATGATTATCTTATTGATGCCTTAAAAAAGGCAAAGGCAATCATATTCCCTCAACATGTAGATAGAGAATTTTATTGCTTTTGTAAGCAAATATGTCCAAATTGTTTCCCTAATTACGACATCCGTTTTAAATGGGAAGGAAAAGTGGGGGACGCCCTTCTTTTTAAGGCGTTTGATGTACCACATCCTAAAACTTTTATCCTTCCATGTGTTGAGACACTATCTGAAGAACACCTTGCTATTACAAAGCCTTTTAATTTACCCCCATATCCCTTTGTGATTAAATCTGCAAGAGGAGGTGAGGGGACAGGTACTTGGCTTATAAGAGATAATGTCGAGTTTAGAAAAGTCCTTAAAATCTTAGAACATCTTGAATGGCAAGGCAAAAAAGGATTTATAATTCAAGAATATATTCCCAATACAAAAAGGGATTTAAGAGTAGTTGTTATTGGTAATAATATAGTAAGCTATTGGCGTTATTCAGAAGATAGTTTTTATCATAATGTTTCTAGAGGGGCAAAGATAGATAAAGACGCTGATCCTGACTTACAGGAGATAGGAAGGGAAATTGTAAAGTCTTTTTGTAAAAGTACAATGATTAATCTAGCTGCTTTTGATCTTATTTTTAGGGATAATAAACCATTATTTTTAGAGATAAACTATACTTTTGGGCGAACTGGGCTTGGAGGTTCTAAAGGGTTTTATAAATTTTTAAATTTAGCTATAAAAAACTGGCTAAAATCTATATCATAATCGTATCTTATTTTTAATAACAGAGTAAAGTGTAGTATCTAAGTTTAATCTTTTTCTAACAAAGACATACATAGCAGTATTCCACCATACTGTTGTAATAGTAGTGGCAATAGCTGCTCCATTTATATTCCATATTGGAATTAAAATAGCATTCAATATTATATTTGCTAAAGCTCCAATAGCTACTATTTTTGCTACACTATTTTGATGTCCTGTCATTATCATTACATACCCAACAGAACCTGCTAGGGCATTTACCGTTTGGCCTATAATTAAGATAACTAAAGCAATATAAGCTGTTGTAAAGACCTTACCAAATAGAAGTAATATCCAATGGCCTAATAGTAATAAAGTAATAGCTACAGGTATAGTAAAACTAGCAATAGCAAGGGCAGATGCAGACAATATTTTTTGTAATGATTCTATATCATCTTTATTATAATATTCAGAGATTAATGGTGCGGCTATTGTATTTATGCAAAACAGTGCAAATGCTACAAAGGTAGCTATGTTATTTGCAGCACTGTATATACCTGCAATTTTGGCGTTTAAAAACATACCTAACATTACAATATCTGTACGGGCTTGAATAATTGCTATTCCTGAGATAAGGAATAAGGGGAGAGCTATTTTTAACCATTCTTTAGTCTTAAATTTGGCTTTTACTGAATTGAGTTCTATGGGTAGAGATTTTTTTGACCAATAGGACATTAAGATAGCTAGAGAAATATATATAATGCTAGTAAGTACCATAATATCCCAAGCTTTAAGAAACTTGGGATTTATAAAATATAAAATAGTTGCTAAGATGATTAATAATAGGGGTCTTATAACAGATTCTGGTATAAGAGCTTCTATAATCTTTTTTAATCCTTGAAGAATAGCCTGTCTTATTCTTACCAGGACTAAAAAGGGAATTACACTACAAGCTACTAAAAAGGTCTTTTCAACAGTTTGGCTTATATGAGTTTTAAAAATAAAAACTATAATAAATATAAGAATTGTTAATATAATGCTAAATATCAGACTATAATTTTGTGCATTTTTTATGATTCCTTTTAATAGGCTAAAGTCTTTTTTACTAATATAGGCAGGGACAAATCTTATTAATGCTGTATCAAAGCCCATTGGAGCAACGATTCCTATTATTGTTATCCATGAAAAACACAAGACATAAGCACCATATTCTTTAGCACCCATTGTTCGTGCAAGTACGACATTTAAGAGAAAAGCAAGTGCAATGCCTAGTCCCCTAACAATAAAGGAGCTAATTCCTCCTCTAGCTAAAATGGCTCTTGGTCCTTGCCCTTTTAAGATGATATTTAATATTTCAGAGGGACTATATTTCATATCTAAATCGAGGTGGAATCTTTTAACTTTTTTAAATGAATAGTTATAGTAAGCAATTTAATTTCTTTTTAAGCTTTTGTCTTTAGATTTTATTTAGATTTTTTAGGGATTTTTTATATAGGACAGGATAAAAAAAATAAAAGATGGCGGTCCCAAGGGGACTCGAACCCCTGTTTCCGGCGTGAGAGGCCGGCGTCCTAGACCGCTAGACGATGGGACCACACATAAATTTTAAAAGCAGAGCAAAAGTACAAAGTATTTTTTATAATGTCAAGTCTCTAGATGAAAACTAATTCTATGAATAGGACAAATGCCATATTTTTTAATAGCATTTTTATGTTCCTGAGTAGCATAACCTTTATTTTTGTGGAAATTATATTGAGGATACATATTATGAAAATTTTTCATTAAATTATCTCTATAAACTTTTGCAATAATAGATGCTGCTCCGATAGATTGAGATCTTATATCACCTTTTACTATTGCAAATTGTGGTATAGTTATGTTTTTAATTAATTGATTTCCATCAACAAATACTATATCTGGAGTAACAGAAAGTTTATTTATAGCTATTGCCATTGCCTTAAGACTTGCCTGTAATATATTTATCTCATCTATCTCTTTAGGAGAAATTTCTACTATAGAATAACTAAGAGCCTTTTTTCTAATTGTTAATGATAACTCTTGTCTTTTTTTAGGAGATAAGAGTTTAGAGTCTGTAATACCATCTATTATAGTATCTTTAGAAAGAATGACAGCGGCAGCTACTACCGGCCCCGCTAAACAACCTCTTCCTACTTCATCAACACCTGCTATATATTTATAACCAAATTCCCAAAATTTTTTTTCGATTTTAAGATTATTGTTAATATTTTTTTTGGGTATATTATCTATCCCCCAAATATTTTGTTGCAAGTCTTTTGAGCGTTTCATTTTAACACTATAAAGGGCCTTTATTAACAATAAAGGCCCTCTTTTTTCCATAAACCTATTTATATAAATTTTAAGCCATTCTTTTTACACGTATTTTTTGTTTTGCCGCTTTTCCCTTAAGGTTTCTTAGATAATAAAGTTTAGCTCTTCTTTGTTTTCCTGGAGTTACAATTTCTATTTTTTCAATTCTAGGAGAGTGGACAGGGAAAATCCTTTCAACTCCTACACCATAAGAAACTTTCCTAACAGTAAAAGTTTCGTTTATCCCTCCTCCTTTTCTCGCGATTACAACACCTTCAAATACTTGGATTCTTTCTTTTTCCTCAGATTCTTTAATTCTTACATGCACCTTTACAATATCACCTGGTCTAAAATCTGGTATATCAAGGCGCATTTCTTCCATTTCAATACGTCTTATAATATCCATTTTGATCCTCCTAGGCCTAATATTCATATAAAAACTAGCTTAAAAGTCTATCTAAATAAATAGCAACAGCACACCTTACAGAAAGATGATTATAAGTTGTTGATCCTTTTATAGGTTCTAGGATCATATCAACATTTTTATAAACACTTTCATGTAGCCCAAATGCTGTACCAAATGTCAATATTAAAGGTCGTTTATTATTTTTATTAAATAAAAAATCCCTCTTTAAATTCTGACAAGAAATTACCTGCCCTTTATATCCTGCCGAAGTCGCAATAACAAGAGGAATTTTACTAGTTTTTTTTAAAATTTCATTTCTTACTGAATCAATATCTGATTTTATTTCTACTAGTTGCAAAGCTTCTTTTCTATCAGGATTAAGTTGACCTCCCTTTCCATATATCCAATAATCTAAAATTTCTTTACTAATCTTTTGTTGTTCTTTATCTGGAGTAACAATAAAAAATCTTTTTACTCCATATGTTCTGCATGCTCTTGATATATCATGAATATCAAGGTTTGTTACTGCAGATATAATTATATTACCTTCTCTGTTTATAACAGGATAGTGCAATAATGTAACATAAAGATCTGAAATATTCGAGTCTTTATTGTTCATTTTTTATTTTTTTTAAGAGTTCTTTTTCTTCTTCACTTAAATCCAAACTTTTTAATAGTTCAGGTCTGTTTTTAAGAGTTATTTCTAGCGATTTATTTTTACGCCATTTTGCAATCTTACTATGATTCCCACTTAAAAGTATATCTGGTACTTTCCATCCCATAAATTCTCTAGGACGAGTATAATGTGGGTATTCAAGAAGCCCTTTTGTTCCATTACTAAAAGACTCTTCGCTTGTAGATTGAAATTTTCCTAATACACCAGGAATTAATCTAGCTATAGCATCGATTACAACTAAAACAGCAGGCTCACCACCAGACAATATGTAATCGCCAATAGATAATTCTAAATCAGAGAGATGTTCAGATACCCTTGCATCTACTCCTTCATAACGACCGCATATAAAAATAAGTCTTTTTTCTTTACTAAGTTTATAAGCAATTTTTTGATTAAATAGTTTACCTGAAGGGGTTAATAATATTACAAGTCCTTTTTCATCATATTCTTGTTGAAGATAAGACAATGCCTCAAATATAGGTTCTATTTTCATCACCATACCTTCACCACCACCATAGGGCCTATCATCGGTGGTCCGGTGGAGATCATGAGTGAAGTCTCTTAAATTTATAGGATTAATTTTTATTATTCCTTTATCTATTGCTCGCGCTAATACTCCATATTTAAAGGGAGATATAAAATATTCTGGGAAAATTGTAAGTATATCAATTCTCATTTGCCTCAATAAGACCTGGTAGAGGGTCTATTTCCATGATCCCTTGCGTTAGATCAATGTTTAAGATAATTTCATCAGTGGCAGGAATTAGAATCTCTTTTTTATTTTTATCTTGAACAACATAAACATCATGGGCACCATTATTAAATATATAGCTTATGATGCCTAGATTATTTCCTTCTTTTGTAACTACCTTAAGACCATACAATTGATACCAGTAATACTCATCATCTTTTAAAGGAGGAAGACTATTTTTGTCTACAAAAATTTCTAATCCTGCAAGAGCCTCGGCAGAAGTTCTGTCTTTAATTCCTTCAAGAGTAATTAAAGTATACTTACCCTGTTCCCTAATCCTTTTAATAGGGTATTTAGAAAAACCTAATTTTTTAGGTAAAAAGACTTCTTTATAGGCGGCAAATTGGGATATATCTTGACTATACACTATAGCCTTTAATTCGCCTTTTATCCCATGGGCCTTTATAATTTTCCCTACGGCTAAGAAACGGCCCTTTGCCGCCATCTCCTTGTATACTTCTACTCTAAGATTTCTAGTACTGCTCTTTTTCTTAATTTGGTAGAGGCAGCACTAAGAATAGTTCTCATGGCTCGTGCTGTACGTCCTTGTCTTCCAATAACCTTACCTAGGTCTTCTTTAGCTACCTTAAGTTCTATTACTGAAGTCTGTTCGCCCTCTACCTCATTTACTTGGACTGCCTCAGGATGGTCCACTAGCGCCTTCGCTATATACTCTATCAGCTCCTTCATTAGGTCCCTCCGCGCTAAAATTTAGTATCTTTAAAATTATAATCCTTCTCTTTAATTATTTTGAGAAGATTTTTTTAAATATCCACACCTGATTAAAAGATTTTTCACTGTCTGTGTAGGTTCTGCTCCAATTTCCAACCACTTATTTAGTTTTTCGGAATCAACTTTAAATTCAAAAGGTTCTTTTAGAGGATCATAAGTTCCTAAGATATCCAAAAATTTTCCATCTCTTGGAGCCTCAGAATTAGCAGCTACCACTCTATAAAATGGCTTTTTTTTACGACCTCCTCTACTCAAACGAATTCTTATTGGCATTTCTTCCTCCTGCTTTTCTCAAGTGTTTTAATACTACAATATTGTACATAAGATATACAAGTCTTCCTATTTTTAACAATAAATAATTTTTATATTACATAGGGAATAATCCTCTGAGTGCTTTAAATTTATTTTTTTTCATTTTTTTGAGCATTTTATGCATTTGAGCATAATTCTTAAGTAATCTATTTACATCTTGTACAGTAGTGCCACTTCCCTTGGCTATCCTTCTTCTCCTACTAGCATTTATTATTTGATAATTTTTTCGTTCTTCAGGAGTCATAGAATTAATAATTGCCTCTATTTGTATTAGTTCTTTTTCATCGGGCATCATCCCTTTAAGTTGTTTATTCATTTTATTAAATCCAGGTATCATAGATAGTATTTGTTCTAATGACCCCATTTTACGAATTTGTCTTAGTTGATCTCTGAAATCTTCAAGAGTAAACTCATCATGTTCCAACTTCTTTTTAAGTTCTAAAGCCTTTTTTTGGTCTATTGTTTCTTGTGCTTTTTCTATTAAACTTAAAACATCTCCCATCCCTAAAATACGATTAGCCATTCTATCGGGATGGAAAAGTTCTAATTCGTCTAGTTTCTCACCGATACCAATAAATTTAATGGGTTTCCCTATAACAGACTGTATGGATAATGCAGCTCCTCCTCGTGCATCTCCTTCTAATTTTGTAAGAATGACTCCTGTAATTCCTATTTCTTCATGAAATTTTTGTGCAATATTGACTGCATCTTGTCCTGTCATCGCATCTGCCACTAGCAACGTTTCTTGAGGCTCAAGAGCAGTTTTTAACTCTTTTAGTTCTTTCATAAGGGCTTCATCAACGTGTAGACGTCCTGCAGTATCCACTATTACTGTGTCTAAATGCATAAGATCGGCTTTTGAGACTGCCTGAAGTCCAATATCTTTTACAGGTATACCAGGTTGGGTTGGATGAACTTCTACTTTTACTTGTTTCCCTAGTGTCTGTAATTGTTCTATAGCAGCAGGTCTTGATATATCAGCTGGTACTAAATAAGGACGTCTTCCTCTTTTTTTTAAC
>JAMONC010000305.1 GCA_027066725.1 Desulfobacterales bacterium | reverse complement strand
AGTTATTCATAGAAGTTATTAATAAAAATCCTAATAATTACGAAGCTTATTTAAATCTAGCTGATCTATACATCTTAATAGGAGAAAACGATTTAGCAGAAACTTGTTATCAAAAAGCAATTGGTATTAAACCAAACTTGCCATATATATATTTAGCATTAGCTAATTTCTATGTATATTTAAATAACTATAATAAAGCAGAACTTTATTTTAAAAAGGCTATATCATTGTGCCAAAATGATAAAATTAAGTTTAAATATAAAATAACATTAGGTAATTTTTATTTACAATTTAAAAGATTTAGTGAGGCTTTTAATTTATTTAATAATCTATTTAAAGATTATAAGTATTCTAGGCCAGAAGTTGTACTAAAATTGGCTTTTAGTGCAATTAATTTAAGCAAATTTAAATTTGCTCAACAATTATTAGATAAACTAGATAATATAATACCAAACAGCTATGGTGTTTCTTATTTAAAAGGACTTCTTAATTTATATAAAGGAGATTATATTGAAGCAAGATATCAATTTAATAAATGTCAAACTATACTCGCTGATGTTGATTCACTTTATATGTTATCTATACTTCAACTATTAACAGGGTATAATAAACAATCTATTGCAACACTTACTCAGACTGTACAACTTGATCCTGTTTCTGCTAAGGTACAATGGCTTTTAGGATGTCTATATACCCAAAATAATCAGCCAATTCTTGCATTAACCTATTTAATACATCTTATTGACTGTCCTCAATATGCTCACCAAGCATATGATTTAAT
This sequence comes from Desulfobacterales bacterium, assembly GCA_027066725.1. Classification (GTDB taxonomy): domain Bacteria; phylum Desulfobacterota; class Dissulfuribacteria; order Dissulfuribacterales; family JAMONC01; genus JAMONC01. Next base: position 6,701 of record JAMONC010000305.1, on the reverse strand, counting down.
AGCTATTAATCTCATTGCAAGTGGACAGACTATTACAGCTACTAAAGTGTTAAAACTTATAAAATATGAATATCCTCATGATAACTTATTGGCATTATTGAAGCTTTCTTTATTACTAAAAGAGAATAAGAGAGACATTTTGATTAACAGAATTAAAAAATTATGGCTTAAGGGTAGATTGCCTTTACCAGCGGTAAGCTTTTGTCGTTTTTATCCGGAAATATTTATAGGAGTAAAAAGTCCTCTCATCAAGAAAGATTCTTATATCTTATATGCAACTTCTGCATGTTTAAATGCTGGGGATATAGAGCTTGCAGATAAAATTATAGATACATTCAAAGATCAAGATAATCCTGCGTGGTTATTTTTAAAATCTTCTATTTTAATTAAAGAAGGGAAGTATAAACAAGCTCAAATACTACTTACAGAACTTATACAAGAACGTCCATATTATTATATAGCTTATGACTTATTAGGTAAGACATATCTTGAGATGAAAGATTATAAGAATGCTTCTGATAGTTATCTTCAAGCTCTTAAATATAATCCAGATGATATTAATGCCCTTAATAATAGAGCATGGTGTCTTATACATTTAAGTCGTCCAAATGCATTGGAAGAAGCTAGATCACTAGCAGAAAAAGCTCTAGATTTATCTCCTAAAGATCCACAAATTATGGACACATTGGGTTGGATATATTATAAATTAGACATGTATAGTGCAGGGTTACAGTTGGTCAAACGGGCTGCAAGACTTGATCCAAAAGATTTCACAATAAAAAGACATCTAGCTGTAATCCTAAAAGATAAAAGATCATTAGGAACATTTAATTAATTTGTATCTTTAGGAGATATTATGGGTGATTTTAATATTCAACCTGTTATTTTAGCAGGGGGAGTTGGTTCTAGACTTTGGCCTCTTTCAAGGCAGTTATTCCCAAAGCAATTGTTTAAATTAACAGGTAGACATACTTTGTTACAGCAGACTTATTTACGTCTTAAAGATATAGGGTTCTCCCCTGTGATTCTGACAGGTAAAGATCATAAATTTATTATTATAGATCAATTGGTAGAGTTAAAGCTTTCTGTATATCCAGATTTAATAATTGAACCTATTGGTAGAAACACTGCTCCAGCTTGTATTGTTTCAGCTCTTTATTCAATTAATAAAGATCCAGATACAGTGCTTCTAATCTGTCCTGCTGATCATTTAATTTCAGATGATAAAGGCTTTTTAGAAACAGTAAAAGAAGGAATAAAATTTGCCAAGGAAGATTATATCGTCACTTTTGGTATTAAACCTAATAAGCCAGAGACAGCTTACGGATATATAGAAGCAACAGAGGACAATAAAGTAAAAAGATTTGTAGAAAAGCCTGATTTAGAAACAGCTAAGGAATATATCAAGAATGGTAATTTCTACTGGAATAGTGGTATATTTTTGATCAAGGCAAAGCATCTTTTAGATGAAGCAGAACGATTTGTGCCAGATATGCTAAAAGCTTGTGAGGAAGCTTTTTCTAACGCTAAATATATTCATAATCAACTTTCTTTAATCGTTTTAGATGAAAAAAGTTATAAAAAATGTCCTTCAGATTCCATTGATTATGCCATCTTAGAACATTCTAATAGACTTGCTATGGTTCCTGCTAAATTTTCATGGAGTGATGTTGGATCATGGGCGGCATTATATGAAATTTCTGATAAAGACAAAAACAATAATGTTGTAAAAGGTGATGTGTTTAATGTAGATTCTAAAAATTGTCTTATAAGGGCAGAGGACAGATTAGTAGCTACAGTAGGATTAGAAGATACAGTGGTAATAGAGACATCTGATGCAGTTTTGGTTGCTCCTTTATCCAAAAGCCAAGATATAAAAAAGGTAGTATCTCAGTTAAAGACACAAGGAAGAGAAGAACATTTAGTACACAAAACTGCTCATCGCCCTTGGGGGTCTTATACAGTTTTAGAAGAACAGCCTCGTTTTAAGATAAAAAGGCTTACAGTAAAGCCTGGGGCGAAACTTTCTCTTCAGATGCACTATCATAGATCAGAACACTGGATTGTTGTTAAAGGTACGGCTAGAGTTACAAGGGATGATGAAGTGTTTTTATTGAGAGAGAATGAATCCACTTTTATTTTACCTGGGCAAAAACATCGTTTAGAAAATCCAGGGAAAATTCCTTTAGAGATTATAGAGGTACAAAATGGAAGCTACTTGGGGGAGGATGACATAGTAAGATTTGAAGATACTTATGGTCGTGATAATCAATAAATATGGGGTGAGCGGAGGGACTCGAACCCTCGGCCTCCGGGGCCACAACCCGACGCTCTAACCAACTGAGCTACGCCCACCACACAAATTATTTGTAGCTGCATTTTTTACAGAGCAAACTAAAAAATGTCAAGTCTTAAAGACTATAAAGGAAGAAACTTTTTATTTTTCAAATATAGCCTCTATAAACTCTTGAGGGTTAAAGGGCTTTAAGTCTTCCATCTTTTCTCCTATCCCAATAAATCTAATGGGAATTTTCAGTTGATTTGTTATACTTACAACAATTCCTCCTTTAGCAGTACCATCCAACTTAGTAAGAATTAATCCTGTGACATCTACTGCTTCATGAAATAATTTTGCTTGTGAAATGGCATTTTGTCCTGTAGTAGCATCTAAAACAAGAAATACTTCATGGGGAGCCCCTTCTATTTTACGAGATGCTACGCGTTTTATTTTCTTTAATTCTTCCATTAGATTGACTTTAGTATGAAGTCTTCCTGCAGTATCAACAATTACCACATCTATTTTTCTGTTTTTAGCAGCTTCAAGACCATCAAAACAGACAGCAGAAGGATCTGCACCAGGACCATGTTTTATAACAGGTACATCTATTTTTTTCCCCCACGTCTCAAGTTGTTCTATAGCGGCTGCTCTAAAAGTATCGGATGCTACCATTAATACACTTTTACCTTGTTGTTTTAAATAATATGCTAATTTGGCTATAGTTGTAGTTTTTCCTACACCATTTACCCCTACAACCAAAATGACAAATGGATTGGGTGTAAATTGTAATGGAGGAATATTTATATCCAGTTTATCTAATAATAATTTCTTTAATCTTGTTTTTAATTGTTCGGGTTCTTTTAATTCTGCTTTACTAACTTCAGTTCTTAATTGTTCAAATATTTCTTCTACAGTAGTTATTCCCATATCTGCAGTTACAAGAATTTCTTCAAGCTCTTCAAGTAACTCTTGATCTATCGAGGTTCGTCCTTTAATTAGTTGGTCAATTTGTTTAACAAAGTTTTGACGTGTTTTCCCTAACCTTTCTTTTAATCTAGCTAAAATATTAGCTTCTTCTTTATTTTTTTCTTCCTTTTTTTCTGATACTTCTTGATTTTCTTTGTCTTTGCTAGGAGTAGTTTGATTTGTAAATTTCTTTTTAAGCCAGTCTTTTAACATCTTTTATTTTCCTTTTATAAAAAATTTAGCATAAATAAGGTTATTAAATATTTAACTACTTGAAAATTGTAATAAAACTCTATAAAACAAAAATAACTTGTCAAGTAACTATTAAAAAATTAATGATTATACGAGAAGGGGGGAGCAATGAATAAATCTGATCTAATTGAAGCGCTTGCTAAAAAGGGTAATCTTAAAAAATATATAGCGGAACATATTGTTACAGAGGTTTTTGCAGCAATGTCTGACGCATTAGTAGAAGGTGAAGGGATAGAAATTAGAGGTTTTGGTAGTTTTTATATAAAACAATATGAATCATATACGGGAAGAAATCCTAAAACTGGAGAAAAGATACAAGTACAGCCTAAAAGACTTCCCCTTTTTAAGATGGGCAAGGAATTAAAAGAAAGATTACAGGAACATTTAAAAAATAACAATAAGTAATTAATCTAATTCTGTTAATTTAAAATCAGATTTTATTAACATCGCAGCTGTTACTCCTAGTTTTTTATATATACCACAAGATGGGCTCTTAGCTTTTAAAAAGCATTTTTTTATATCTAACAGCTGTGCAATCTTAACTGCTGTAATTGCTCCTTTTAAGAATTCATTTGTAACATTTTTACCTTCAAGGTTTACAACTTTTGCTTTACCCATTAATACATCAAGTCCATCACCATTTATTATTTCTGAGGGTGGTCTTGGAGTAGGTAGTCCTCCTAGTTGTTCAGGACAAATGGGTATAAGAGTGTATATATTTTTTAATTTATCAACTATATTATTATATTTGCTTTTCCCATCATATCTACATTCTATACCAAGTAGACATGCACTAATTAAAACCACTTCTTTTTTCATAATTTGATTTTTAGTCAATATATTCTACAGAATTCTCTGTTTCTTTTTTAGCGTCAATATATCCAATAATATAGGCATCTTCATTCATTGCTTTACATTGAAATATTACATCTTGAGCAATATCTTCAGGTAGAATTAATGCCATACCAATACCACAATTAAATGTACGAAACATTTCTTCTTCGGAAATTTCTCCCTTTTTTTGTAAAAATTCAAATATTGGCTGTCTAGGCCAAGAATTTTTCTTTATCACTGCTTTACAAGCTTTAGGAAGTATACGAGGTATGTTATCTGTAAATCCTCCACCTGTTATGTGTACCATACCTGCTATTCGGTATTGTTTTATAAGATGAGCTATTGTATTAGCATATATTTTAGTAGGGGTAAGAAGTACTTCTCCTATAGGTTGATTACTTATTTCTTTTACTATATCAGTTGGGTTTAATTTTAATTCTTCAAAAAATATCTTTCTAACAAGAGAAAAACCATTGCTATGGAGTCCAGATGAAGCAAGACCTATAATTACATGTCCAACGGCTATTTCTGAACCATCTATAATGGTTTCTCTGTCAACAACTCCAACAACAAAGCCAGCTAAATCATATTCTCCTGGGCTATATATGCCAGGCATCTCAGCGGTTTCTCCACCAATTAACGAACAACCTGCTTCTTTACACCCATTAGCAATACCTTCAATTACTTCGTATGCAGTAGATGGTTCTAGGCGTCCTGTTGCAAAATAATCCAAGAAAAATAAAGGACTTGCACCACATACGATTATGTCATTTACGCACATCGCCACAAGATCTATACCAACAGTATTATGAATTCCTATCATTGAGGCAATTTTTACTTTTGTACCAACACCATCTGTAGAGGAAACAAGTACTGGTTCTTTAAATCTATCGATGTCAAGGGCAAACATCCCTGCAAAACCACCAATATGAGTTAAAACCCCTCGTTTAAAGGTCGATTCAACAAGAGGTTTTATGTCTTCTACTAGTTTATTAGCCTGGTCTATGTTGACACCAGCTTGGGCATAACGTGACTTTTCCACTTCCATTCTCCTTAAATTAAGGTCTATATATCAAAAACAAATTTTAAGATTAAAGATTAAAAATTATAATAACCATAATTAATTATCAATATTTTTTGATTAAATCTGAACTTTTATTCTTGAGGCAATTACTTAATTCTATTAAAGCTATCTTAGCCATAAGGAATAAAAAAGACAAGATCAAGAAATAGCAAAGAGAGGCTTTAAAAAGGTGATTTTAATAGGACTAGATTATCCTATAGTTAAAAAGATTGATTGGGCTAATGCAATTTTTAATAATTATAAAGAACAGTTACGAAATAACTTAGTAATAAAAGAACTTCTTAAAAACTATAAAGAAAAGATAGATAATACCTGGCTTATTATGAAAAATACTGGTGTTTGTGATATTTGTATGAGATGTGCCACATTAGATGGTGGTAGTTGTTGTGGAGATGGTATAGAAGATAAATTTGATGGAATCTTATTATTAGTAAATTTATTATTTGGTTGTAGTTTACCTAGAAGTAGAGAAATTCCAAATGGTTGCTGGTTCTTAGGGAAAAACGGATGTAAATTAATAGCAAGACAAGTAATATGTGTAAATTATTTATGTAAAAAAATATATAAAGAAATTAGCTTGGATAAAATTCATAGATTACAAACAGCTATTTTAGAAGAAACGGAACAATTATTCATAGTAGAAGAAAAGTTAAAATCAGAACTTTTAAAGTTAGGTGTCTGACTTATGTCTTTAGAAATGTCTTTAGAAAAAGAACATAAAAAATGGATGAAAATAGCTCTTAAGTATGCAAAAGAGGCACTATCTAATGGAGAATTTCCTGTTGGTTGTATATTGGTAGCTAAAGATTTAGGAGAAATTGTTGCTAAAGGAGTTCGTAAAAATTCTGCTAATACTATCTTAAATGAAATAGATCATGCAGAGATTGGTGCTATTAGAAATTGGATAGAGGCAGGTAAAAAAGGAAAAGATGTTTGGGCATATGTTACATTAGAACCATGTCTTATGTGTCTAGGGGCACTTATTATAAATGGGATTAAGGGAATTTGTTTTGCTTATGAAGATATTATGGGGGGAGCCACAGGTATTTTTTTTAAAGAGCAAAATAGTTTTGGTTCTCCAGTTATCAATAAAAATGAGCCTATAAAAGATATATATTTTAGTTCTAATATAGAAATAATACCATGGGTTCTTAGAGAGGAGAGTCTCAAATTATTTAAAGAATTTTTTTCAACATCAGAAAATATATATCTTTCAGATACTCTACTTGCTAAATATACATTAGCTAATAAGTAGCTTAGTTATATTTTCAAGAAAGGATAAGTTGC